>JAGRHA010000147.1 GCA_020445205.1 Gammaproteobacteria bacterium | reverse complement strand
CCGGGTACACCTAGGAAACAGGAATCAGCCACATGGCCGAAGCGCAAGCGGCGAGCGCCCCCCCGGTGCCGGACCTCGAACAGGCTTTCGAGGTTTTCAATGAACTGTCGGAACGCCTGACCGTGGCCTACGGCCAGCTCGAGTCACGCGTCGCGACACTCAGTGAGCAGCTCGCCGATTCGCGCCGCGATCGCCAGCACGAACGCGCGCAGAAAGAACACCTGGCCGACCAGCTCGGCGTCCTGCTCGAGGCGCTGCCGGCCGCCGTGGTGCTCGTCGACATGCGCGACCGCGTCGACCGTTTCAATCCTGCCGCCGAACAACTGTTTCCCAGCCTCGCATGGGGACGGCGCTGGACTGAGGTCAAGTCCGAGGTCGTGGCCGCGGAACCGGGTCCGGGCGACTGGCAGCTGCGCGACGGACGTCGCGTCAGCGTCTCGCAACGTCCATTGAACGACCGTGGGCAAATCCTCGTCGTCGTCGATATGACCGAACAGCGGCGTCTGCAGGAACGGGCAGAGCGCCAGGACCGGCTGTCTGCCATGGGCGAAATGGCGGCCCAGCTCGCTCACCAGATCCGTACCCCCCTGTCGACGTCGGTACTGTATGCCGGGCAGCTCGCCAAGGGTTCGCTCAACGGTATCCAGCGTCAGCAGTTCAGTGAAAAGCTGCTCGACAGCTTGCGCCACACCGAAACCTTGGTGCGCGAGATGCTCGCGTTCAGTCGCGGCGGCAATTTCACGGCGACGCCGATGCTGCTCGACGATGCATTGCATACCGCGCTTGCCGCACTACAGCCGCGACTGCGCCAGCTGCGTGCCGGTGTGCACCTGCGCCTCGACGGTGCCGAGTGCCGACAGATCGTCGGCAATGTCGATGCGCTGGCCGGCGCGTTCAGCAACCTCATCGACAATGCGCTCAACCATGGCGGCGAGGGTGTGACGATTACGATTTCGGCGCGCTGCGATGGCGACGATGCCTTGCTGCTCAGTATCGAAGACGACGGCCCCGGTATCGACGCAGCGGTTCTGCCGCGCATCTTCGATCCCTTCTTCACCACCCGCGAACGTGGCACGGGCCTCGGCCTCGCGGTCGTCCAGGCCGTCGTGCTCGAGCATGGCGGTGCACTGCGCGCACGGCGTGCAGACTCGGGTGGTGCGCGTTTTGACATCCTCCTGCCGACGCTCGCCGCGCGCGAGCTGGCGCACTCCACTGCAAGGAAATTTCTGTGATGAATCCCTCTCGCATTCTGGTCGTCGAGGACGACAGCGCGCTGTCTCAGGCGCTGACCGATACCCTGACCCTGTCGGGCTACGAGGTCGAGACGGCGACGGACGGAGAACAGGCATTGGCAAAGCTCGATCGTGCGCAGGTGGACATGGTGCTCACCGACGTGCAGATGCGACCGATGGACGGTCGTGCACTGCTGCGCAACCTGCGCTCGCGTTTCCACGAACTGCCCGTGCTGGTGATGACGGCCTACGGTACGGTCGAGCAGGCCGTCGAGGCGATGAAGCTCGGTGCTGTCGATTATCTGGCGAAGCCGTTCGAGGTCGATACCTTGCTTGCCAAGGTCCAACGCTACCTGCCGCAGCGGCATGCCGAGAGCGGCGCAATGCTCGCCGAGGATCTGCGGACACGCGAACTCGTCGAGATCGCCAACCGGGTCGCGGCGAGCGATGCGACGGTCATGATCGGCGGCGAATCCGGCACGGGCAAGGAAGTGCTGGCGCGTTACATCCACACGCATTCATCGCGTGTCGATGGACCCTTCGTGGCGATCAACTGTGCCGCGATCCCCGACAATATGCTCGAGGCCGTCCTGTTCGGTTATGAAAAAGGTGCCTTTACGGGGGCCTTGCGCGCCAGCGCCGGCAAGTTCGAGCAGGCGCAGGGCGGCACCTTGCTGCTCGACGAGATCTCGGAGATGAGCCTGCCTTTGCAGGCAAAGCTGCTGCGCGTGTTGCAGGAGCGCGAGGTCGAGCGGCTCGGTGGTCGCGAAATGATCCAACTCGATGTGCGCGTACTGGCGACGTCGAATCGCAGGCTGCGTGAAGAGGTCGCGGCAGGTCGTTTCCGCGAGGACCTGTTCTACCGCCTCAACGTCTTTCCGCTGACCATTCCCGCGTTGCGTGAACGGCCGCGCGACATTCTGCCGTTGGCCCGCCACTTGGCCGAACGCCACCTGCGCAGCGGCGAGAGTTTGCCGCAGTTCGCGCCCGAGGCGGAAGCGCGCCTGCTGGCTCACCGTTGGCCGGGCAACGTGCGCGAACTCGACAACCTCATGCAGCGCGCCCTGATCCTGTGTAACGGCCAGCATATCTGCGCCACCGACATCCACTTCGAGGCGCTCGACGGCGAACCCTCGGCGAGCCTCATGGCAGCGGGTGACAGCCTGCTAAGTGAAGACAGCAACAGCAAAAAGCGCTTGCCCGACGATCTGCGCAACGTCGAGGAGCAGATGATTCTCGATGCCCTGCGCAATGGCAACGGCAGTCGCAAGCAGGCCGCTGAGCTGCTGGGCATCAGCCCGCGCACGCTGCGCCACAAACTGCAGAAGTTGCGCGAAGCCGGGGTCAACATTCCGAACCATTGATATGGCGCGAAAACTGCAATCGTTCTGCTTGCAGCCCTTGAGCGTCAAAAAACAAACGCCAGTACAGGTACAGATCGCATGAGTACACCGGAAATCAGTCAGGTCCTCGCACAGATGCGGGTGATGAGTGCGCAGGCGACGGGCGGCACTGCCGCGACCGAGATGCCGCGCTCCGATTTCGGTGCCTTGCTGCAGAAGTCGATCGATGCCGTCAACGACACGCAACAAAAGGCAAGTGAACTCCGCACCTCTTTCGAACGCGGCGAACAAGGCCTCGACCTCGCCGAAGTGATGATCGCGGTGCAAAAATCCAGCGTGTCGTTCGAGGCCATGGTGGCGGTGCGCAACAAGCTTGTCGAAGCATACAAAGACGTGATGAACATGCCGGTGTGATCCGGCTTGAATTAACCAAGGGTTCGACACAATGGCCGATGCAGGCAACATGAACAGGCTGCCCGCACCCGATGTGGGTGTGGCGGCAATCACCGACAATCCCTGGCTGCGTCAGGTCGCTGTGATGGTCGGTATCGCCGCGAGCGTCGCACTCGGCGTCGCCGTCGTGCTGTGGTCGCAGGCACCGAACTACGCGCCGCTGTACGGCAACCTCGCGGAGAAGGACGCCAGCCAGATCATGGAGGCGTTGCAGCAGACCGGTGTCGACTATCGTGTCGACGAAGCCAGCGGCATGCTCTTGGTGCCGTCGGCGAAGCTCAAAGAGATCCGCATGCAACTCGCCGGACAGGGGTTGCCCAACAGTGTCGGCATGGGCTTCGAGCTCATGCAGCAGGATACCGGTTTCGGCACCAGCCAGATGGTCGAGAAGGCGCGTTACCAGCAGGCAATGCAGGGCGAGCTGGCACGCACCATCGCGACCATTGGCGCCGTACAGAGTGCACGCGTGCACCTTGCCATACCCAAGCAGTCGGTGTTCGTACGCAAGCGTCAGCCGCCGAGTGCGTCCGTGGCACTGCGTCTGCACACCGGGCGCGTGCTTGAGGACGGTCAGGTCGAGGCGATTGTGCACCTGGTCGCATCGAGCATCCCGGAACTCGAACCCAGCCGTGTGACCATCGTCGATCACAAGGGGCGTCTGCTCAGTGGTTCGCAGGAATCGCGCGAGATGAAACTGTCGGCGACGCAGTTCGAGCATACGCGGCGTATCGAAGACCATTATCGCGATCGCATCGAGAGTCTGCTGGCGCCGATTGTCGGCCGCGACAAGGTGCGCGCGCAGGTCACAGCCGATGTCGATTTCACGGTCACGGAGCAGACCCAGGAGCGCTATAACCCGGATCAGCCGGCGCTGCGTAGCGAGCAGGTCAACGAGGAACAGTCGCGACTCGCGGGTGCTGGCGGCGTGCCCGGCGCGCTGACGAATCAGCCGCCGGCCGCGGGCAACGCGCCCGAGGTCGCACAGGGCGGTGGTGCGGACGGTGCGGGTGGCCAGCCACTCAATACGAGCCGCCAGGCGACGCGTAACTTCGAGATCGATCGCGTTGTCAGCCACACGCGTATGTCGCCGCTGTCGCTGCGCCGCCTGTCCGTTGCGGTGGTCGTCGACGATGTCGCGGTCGCTGCTGCCGACGGTGCGGTCACGGTGCGTGAACGCACGCCGGAAGAGATCGAACGGCTCACGGCGCTGGTGCGCGAAGCGATCGGTTACGACGCCCGCCGCGGCGACAGTGTGCGGGTCATGAACAGCTCGTTCCTGACGCCGGAGCCTGTTGCCGACCTGCCCGAGGCACCGATGTGGGAGCAGGGTTGGTTCATCGATATCGTCAAACAGGTCGGCGGTCTGCTGTTGGTTCTGGTGTTGATCTTCGTCGTGCTGCGGCCGACGCTCAAGCGCCTGACAGCGACCCATGCGGAACTCGTCGGCGAAAGTGGCGGCGCGGGCGGCGGTGCGGCACGCGTCGAAGGACCCCTGGGCGCCGAGCGCGGCGAGGGCGAGGAGAACATGCTGCTGGGCAGCGACGGCGAACCGATCCAGCTGCCAGGTGGCGGTCGCTACGAGAACATCATGGATGCTGCGCGCCAGCTGGTCGATGAAGACCCCAAACGCGTCGCGCAGTTGGTAAAAACCTGGATGGGCGAAGAAGCCGCATAACATGGCCGAACAGACGGATGCACAAGCGGTAAAAAACCTCTCGGGTGTCGAGCGTGCCGCTCTGCTCATGCTCGGACTGGGTGAGAAGCATGCCGCCGAGATCCTGCGTCACATGGGACCCAAGGAGGTGCAGGAGATCGGTCTCGCGATGGCCGGCCTCACGCAGGTGACCAATTCACAGATGGAACTGGTGATG
>JAGRHA010000146.1 GCA_020445205.1 Gammaproteobacteria bacterium | reverse complement strand
CGCATGGCGCGCACGGTGTCGACCTCGACCTTGCTAGGGCGCCGCTTCACGACCTACGTCTTCGCCGTGGACGCGCCGCCGGGGCCCGACTGACCACAGCGTCGCGCATCGCCGGTACCGGCGGCACGACAACGATCTCCGCCAACGACTCCAGAGCCATCGCCGTCGCAGCTCGATGCCCGATGCCCGATGCCCGATGCCCGCACCAGAGGCTACGCGCACCGTGCACGACCTGTTGCAACGCATGCGGGCTCCACCGCCGTCCGCCGCCGTCAATGTCGAATCGACCGCGACGGAACCCCTCCACGGCGTCCTGCCCGCGCACGCCACCGCGCGTGGTTGCGAACGCAGCGATACAGTCGGCTAACATTAAGGTGAGCAGGCAGGACCCGGCCTGGCCGGGCAGACCGACGCAAACGCAATGGACAGGGCGATGCAGGATGAAACCACTGACAGCGCCGACTACTTCGTGCGGGAGCAGGCGTACCTGCGCGACACCTACGCGGCGCTCAGGAAAGAGACCCGGGAACTCGAGACCTATACCCTGCTGGCCGTCGGCGCCATCTGGAGCTGGTGCGCCGCCAACAGTGGCACCGGACACATCGCGTACCTGGTGTGGCTGCCGGTCGTGATCGTCGGCTTGTTCGGCATGCGTGCATTCGGTGTCTACCTGCACATGCGCGCGCTGAACCGCTACCTGTCAACGCTCGAATCGCGATTGTGCGACAGTACGGGCTGGATGCACTTCGCCGCGGCGAGCGACTACCGCTGGATCTGGCCGGCGACGGCATTCGTGTTCTGGGTGACGCTCAGCGTGTTGACGCTGCTCGTACCCTTCGTATTGCGATGATCCGTCGCAACGGAGAACCGGCACCGGTCTGCAAACGCCAGCGGCTAATCGACCCTCGACGACACGAGACGACAATGCGTTCCTCCACCACCGCGTCCGACCCATCGTTCGTTGCCTGCAAACAGCCGACGCGACCGATGCCGGCGCTTTGCCTGCTGTGTACGCCATGTGGTTCCTAGGCGTCATCATCGGTTTGCTGACCGGCGGGTTGTTCCTGGTCTGGGGCTCGTACGGCCTGTACGAAGAGACGGTCAACATCCTACGCGGCCGGCCCGAGCCCACGTTCCTGCTCGCCATCGCCATGCTCGGCGGCGGTGCCGGCCTGGTCTTCTGGAGCATCAGGAAACTGCGCCGGGGCAAGTCGCCGTCGCACCGTGGCGCAACCCTGGACACCGCAGCGACCACCGTGGCCGACACGCCCCCGCCACCGCGCGGAGGGGCGCGCGACGCAGCGCCGCAACCGCGCCCCGACAGTGGTCATCAGACGTCACCGGCGATCTTTCTGTCCTACCGACGTCACGACAGCGACGACGTGACCGGGCGCATCTACGACCGCCTCGTGTCGGCGTTCGACAAGCGCAGCGTGTTCAAGGATGTCGACTCCATTCCGCTGGGCGTGGACTTCCGCGACTACATCGACCGCATGGTGTCGCGATGCGATGTGTTCATCGCCGTGATCGGGCCACAGTGGTTCGGCGAGACCGCACCGAACGTGCGCCGCATCGACGGCGACACGGACTTCGTGCGCCTCGAACTCGAATCGGCGATCAAGCGCGACATCCCGATCATCCCCGTGCTCGTGCGCGGCGCCCGCATGCCCGACGAAGCCACATTGCCCGTCAGCATCCAGCAATTTGCCTATCGCAACGGCACGCACGTGCGCTCCGACCCGGATTTCCATCACGACATGGACCGTCTCATCGACGGACTGCTCGAACACCTGCAGGCACAGGGATCGAATCGCCAGCGGTCCTGAGGCTCTCGCACACGGCGGCACAGCCGCCCTGGCCGTCGGCAACGCCCCAAGCACGGCGGATCACGCGGTGCATCACGTGGACTGCCCCCGGTGATCTCGCCCGCGCGCGTCGACATGCCCGTTGCCGCCTCACCGGCGACGTAGCTTGACGCGGCGCGGTCCGTTGACTAGACATGACCTTCAGCTGACAGATCTTCGCCCCGATCGACGCAGTCACCCGTCTTTCCCCGGCAGATACCCAGGGACCATCCCCGCCCCGGTTCATACGACCCGCGACGGTGGTCGTCCCGACGACAACAACAGCGGACGGAGGAGACTTCATGGCAACCCAGGACAAGTGCTGCAGCATCGTGCCCTATTTCGCAGTGCACGACGGCCAGCTCGACAACTTCAAGAAGCTCTGCGAAGACTTTGTCGCGACCACCGACACCGAAGCCAAGTGCCTTTACTACGGCTTCTGTTTCGACGGTTCGCAGGCGCATTGCCGCGAGGGCTATGCCGATGCCGAAGGCGTGCTGACCCATCTCGAGAATGTCGGCACCCTGCTCGGCGAGGCGTTGCAGATCGCCGACCTCACGCGCCTGGAAATCCATGGCCCCGAAGCGGAACTCGCCAAGCTGCGCGGACCGTTGGCCGAACTCAAGCCGCAGTTCTTCGTCCTCGAATATGGCTTCCGCCGCTGACACGTAGCCACCCCGGTCGTACGATATCCGGGGCACACGCCGGTGCGTCGTTCAGCGACGCCTCCGGTGTTGACCGCACGCGGCCGGTTCGCAGACACGCCCCGCGCCGTATCGGTCTATGAGGCACCGGGGGCGCCCGGCACGTTCAATGGCACTACGCCCTGCCCGCGAGCCTGTTGCGGCGCGTTTCCGGCAGTCGCTGATGCGCTCGGCCCCGCACGGGCCGACGCGACTTGGTACGCGAGGGATGGATTGGGATTCACCACGGCACGCGATCTTGCGACACCGTCACCGAGTTCTTGCTGCACCGCTGTGAGCCCGGCGACCCCGCGCACAGGGAGCGGCCGCGCCCCGCATCATGGGATCCAGGCCATTCAACTTGACCCGTTCCCGGCCGAAGATTTGTACCAAGTACTCGCACGCCCGGGGCCCTATCGATGGCTGGTCAGCGACGACATGCCGTTCCGCGCGGGGTATCCCGATTCGCTGTTCGCGGCGAACGCGCTCGATCGGGCGAGGGTCGTTGCGGCGCAGGACCACGGTATCGCCCAGCGTTGGGACAAGGCGTCACTGTGCGATTACCCGGCATTACGTGACATGATTGCGGCATGGCATGCGCGATCCAAGGGGCAACACCATCGGCGCCTTGGGAACGGCAAGCAACGCCGCGCAATACGGAACCACTGATCTAAAGGAAAAAGATCATGCCCCTGTTCGCCCTCTCGTTCGTTATCCAGGTCGCACTCGTGCTGCACATCATCAAGACCGGCCGCAACACGACCTGGATCTGGATCGTCGTCATGCTGCCCGGTGCAGGCTCGGTCGCCTACGTGATCCTCGAAGTACTCCCGGACCTGATGGGCAGCCGCACGGCCCGACGCGCGACTCGCGGCGTCGAGAACATCATCAATCCCAACAAGCACATCAACGCGGCGGCACAGCGCTATTCGATCACCAACACGGTCGAGAACTCGCTGTTGCTGGCCGACCAGTGCGTGGAGAAAGGCATGCACAGCGAAGCCGCCGAGCTGTATCGCAAGGCACTCACGGGCGTGCATGAACACGATCCCGACATCCTGTACCGACTCGCCGATACCGAGTTCCGCCTCGGCAACTACGCGGAAACCCGGCGTCTGCTCGACCTGCTGATCGCCAAGAATCCCGACTACAAGAACCAGGAGGCCCACCTGCTGTTCGCAAAGACAGTCGACGAGTTGGGCGACACGGCCAAGGCGCGCGAGGAATACGCGGTACTCGCAGGTTACTACTCCGGTGCCGAGGCGAAGGTCCGCTACGCCACGTTGCTCAGGCGCCAGGGCGACGCCGAGCAGGCCGATGCGCTGCTCACCGAGATCCTGCAGACGGCGAAGATCGCCGGCCGCCACTTCCACACGCTCAACAAGGAGTGGATCACGATGGCGAAGCGGGATCTCGGACGCTGACGACGCACGGGGCGCTCGTCTCTGCGCTGCGCTATCCACGCACGGCGCTCAGCCCACACCGCCGCTGCTTGCGGAACGGCGCCCGCGCTATGCTTGTCGACATTCGCGATCCTAGAGACGCCACATGCCGACACCGAGCCTGATGTTTCCCGCCGACGTCCTCGTCGCCTACAGCCTCGCCGCGATGCTCATCGTCATCGCGCCGGGGCCCGGCAACATCCTTACCATAAGCCGCGGCCTCAGCCAGGGACGTCTCGCCGCCGCGTTGTCGGCGATCGGTGCCGGACTCGGCATCATGGTGCACACGACGGCCACGGCGCTGGGGCTCGCGCTCGTCCTACAGACCTCACCGTTGGCGTTCTGGGTCGTCAAGGTCGTGGGGGCAGCCTACTTGCTTTGGCTCGGCGTCAAGGCCATCGCGTCGCGCAACCTGATCGCCTTCACCGCGCGTGACCGCCAGCCGCTGCGGCGCGTGTTCATGACCGGGCTGCTGACCAATGTGCTCAATCCCAAGCCGGGATTGTTCGTGGTCGCCTTCATCCCGCAGTTCGTGGCTGCCGAGCGTGGCCCGATCGTGACGCAGATCCTGGTCTACGGCGCCATCTTTGCCGTGCTCACGGCACTCACGTTCACGCTGCTCGGGGCATTCGCCGCCCAGCTCTCGCAATGGCTCGCGCGCAGGCCGGCCGCCGCCGCGGCCACCAACGTGGGCGCGGGACTGACGTTCGTCGCCGCGGGGCTGTCGATCCTCACGCTCGACAACCGGCGCTGAGCGGTTTGCGTCACCGCCGGTCGATGTGCGTTCAGCGGTCTGCGCACGTGACGATTGCGCTACCATCCGGGCCACGAGCACCGCGCGAACGCGCACAACACAGGGAACGACGATGCACGAAACCACGCCCGGCCCCGATGGCAAACTCCGCTGCCACTGGTGCAGCGCCACGCCGGAATACGTCACCTATCACGACACGGAATGGGGCTACCCCGTCGCCGACGATCAGCGCCTGTTCGAGAAGCTGAGCCTGGAGGGTTTCCAGTCGGGTCTGAGCTGGCGCACGATCCTCACCAAGCGCGAGAACTTCCGTACCGCGTTCCGGCAATTCGACTTCGACAAGGTCGCTCGCTTCAAGGAGCGCGATGTCGAGCGCCTGCTCGGCGATGCCGGCATCGTGCGTCACCGCGGCAAGATCGAGGCCGTGATCAACAACGCACAGCGGGCACGCGAACTCGTCGAACGCGAAGGCTCACTGGCCGCATTCATCTGGCGCTACGAACCCGACCCGGCAACACGTGCACCGGCGCAGACGGTGTCGACGTCGGCGGAATCGATCGCGCTGTCGAAAGACCTCAAGAAGCTGGGCTGGAAGTTCGTCGGACCGACCACGGTGTATGCCTTCATGCAGGCGATGGGACTGGTCAACGACCACGTCGCCGACTGCGTGATCCACGCCAAGGTCGAACATGCGCGCAAACGCTTCAAGCCGCCGCGTGGCTGAACGACGGTCACGGCACGACATGCGCCTTCGTACGACAACGAGATCACCGATGCATCCGGCCATGGCCGCCGTAAGCGCGCAGGTGGATCTGCGCCGCGCCCGTCGGGATGGCCTGCGTGCGAGATCGGCACGTGGCGGTCCGTGTCGGCCGTCACGGGCCCTGTGTGCGCCATTACACACCGTCGACTTCCCACCGAAGCCGGCATGCGCCACTGGGGCGACGCGCCGATGAGCATCGACGTACGCCGTGCCGAAATG
>JAGRHA010000145.1 GCA_020445205.1 Gammaproteobacteria bacterium | reverse complement strand
GATCGAGGAACAGCACCCAGAGCATATTGCCTTCGCGGAGTGCGAAATTGACCTCGCGGCCGAGCAGACTGTGAAACAAGGTGCGGTTGGGCAGACCCGTCAGACTGTCGTAGTTCGCCTGGTGCCAGACCACCTCTTCCTTCTGCTTGTTCTGCGAGATGTCGCGCATCGTACCGACCATGCGCAGCGGCCGGCCCGATGGATCGCGTTTGACCACACGACCGGACCCCAGCACCCAGATCCACGAGCCGTCGTTCTTGCGTAAACGGTGTTCCGCCGACCACGCCTCGGTCCCGCCTTCGAGGTGTCGACGCAAGCCCGCGAGCACCTGTTCGCGATCGTCGTCGTGGATCCGCGATTCCCATGTGCGATAGTGTGGGCGCACGAACTTTTCGCCGAGGATGGTCAGCCAGGCCGGACTGTAGTTCACGCGACCGGTGTCTACGTCCCAGTCCCAGAGACCATCCTGGGCTGCATCGAGCGCGAGGCGATGCGCCTCCTCGCTGACTTCGAGTTCTCGCTTGACCTGTTCCAACGCCTCGACTTCGTCGTGCAGCCGCCCACGCATGCCATTGAATGCTTCGACGACAACGTCGAGTTCGTCGCGCGTCATGCGTCGACGTCGATCGAGGACCAGCGGCTTGGCGAGGTCGTCGGTGCGAAAATCACGCAGATACGTCGCGATATCGCGCAAGTGCCGGGTAAGAATGAACTGTACGAGAAGCAGGATGCCCAACGACACGAAGAAGGTGCGTACGCCCTCCGTCGTCAGCATCACGAGCAGGCGCTTCTTTACGCGCGCATTGATCACGCCGATGTCGACGCTGATATGCAGCACACCAAGATTGATGCGGCGGCCACGCTCGGCATTCAGTTCGAGCGTGTAGACGCGGATTTCGTCGGCCGCCTCCTGCGACGACACCAGAAAGCGATCGCCGTACGCCGTCTGCACTTCGACCGAGCGTACATCCGGTAGCGATTCGATGCTCTTCAGTTGGGTTTCGATCAAGTGCGAATCCAGCTGCCATACCGCGAGCGACAGCGCAGGCACCTGACTTTTCTCGATATCGGCGACGCGCTGATCGAGCACTTCGAGGTCCTCGAGATAGTCGGTGTACAGTTGCACGAACGTGGCCGCGAGCGTGAACAACGCGCTCATCAGCAGGATCTGCTTGAGCAGTCGTACGTTCATGCTGCTGTAGGCGAACGTCTGCGGTACCAACCATGCCCAGCGGCGGTTGCCGGCCCGCTCGATACCTTTGTCGTCCCGTGGCGAGTCGCTGTCGCTCAAGGCGCGTCTTCGGCCGTGCAGCCGACCCCCTCTACCCAACTGCGCCACGTCGGCTCGTGGTTGTTCAACCATTCGCTCGCGGCATCGTGGTAGCTGAGTCCACCCACGTCGACCAACGCGGCAGCCTCGGCGATGTCGGCGTTTTCAAAACTGATGTTACGGATCAGCTGGTAGGCACATGGCCAGTTTTCCGGCAGCTGCCGCGACACCGCTTTCTTGAGCCAGCCATCTCGCGGGTTGCCACAGTCCCACGTCAACTCCTTGTTGACGCCCCACTCGGGCTCCGTCTCGCATTCCCGTGCGTAGGCCGGGAACTCGACGAATTCGCCGTGATACACCGACTCGACCCAGTTCGGGGTCCAGTTGAACAGCACGATCGGTCGGCGTTCCGCCACGGCCTCGACGAGGACCTCGCGCAACGCATCACCGTCGCGCAGCGTGATCACATCGAATGGCAGATCGAGGGCACGTATGCGCGCACGGTCGGGCTTTTCCCACGGCCCGCTGTAGTAACTGCCGCGCGCCGAGCCCGCGACGGCAAACAGCCCGGCACAGCGCTTCAGCGCTTGCCAGTCCGGCAGCCCGGGGCACATCGCCTTGACGTATTCGGGGTACCACCACTCTTCGCGGGTCAACGCCGCATGCGTGCCGGCATCGATGACCAGGCCACGCCGCGTCAGGCTTTCCATCTCTTTGGCCATACTGCCTTCCCACACCTCCACCTGGAGATCGGCCTCGCCGCTACTGAGCATGAACCACTGGCTGTCGGCCGCCTCGCTGACGTAGGTGACCGGGTGTCCGAGTTGGGTCAGCAACTTGCCGATGATGTGGGAGACGACGATTTGACTGGTCCAGTCGAGTGTCAGCACGCGGACAGGCGCGCGCGCGGCACCCGCACCGGATGGCGCAAGCAGCGTCATGAAAAGCGTCGTCACAACGAAGCACGACGTGAAACAACGGCGGTTGATTCCTTTCCGCATCCCGGGCCTTACCTCCCACTGCGACCGGTCTGAGCGCCGGTTCTCCAATCTCTGTCGGCGGCGACGAGGTTTCTTTGAGGCCCGAATCAGTACCGCCGCGTACCGGGCGCATGCGCGCCACGATCGGCAGAACACCACGCCGTTGGCGCGTGGGACCCTCTGCGTAAGCGACACCCGTTTACCGCCGCCGCAGGGCATGCAGCCCGGGCGCGGTACCGACCGGCTGCTATCCCAGGAGCGGGATGACGTCAGGTGGCGGGCGCAGATGCGACTCGCGGGCACGTCCGGGACGTATGCGGAGCTGTGCCAAGGTGAGCTTCAAGCGGCGCAGACGGGGAAGAGGCGGGCGAGACGGACGAGATCCCGCAGCGCACCCCAATGCCATGACAGCTTGGCGGGCGCACGCGATGTTGCCCACAACACCCCGTTGACTTCGCCCCGACCGCCGCGCCACCCGTCGCGGCGGCGCGATATTGGCGGTGGCGCGTAGCAAGCGACGCGGTCACCGCAATCAGTGGGATCGGCGACGCGCGAACGTCAGCTACTACTCAGCTGACTGCGTATGGCCGCGAACCAATCGT
>JAGRHA010000144.1 GCA_020445205.1 Gammaproteobacteria bacterium | reverse complement strand
TCATCGCCTGGGGGCGCCTGTCGGTCGACGAAACGGGCGCAGCGCCACCCGGCAGCAACGAGCTGTGCGATATCCTGCCGACGTGCCAGAGCTGCAGAAAGATGTGCCCACCCGCCGCATGCACGGCGTCGGTGACCTTGCGCCACGCCTGCATCTGTTGCCCCGAGTGGATACCGGGGGTATCGAGATAACCCTGCCCCATGGGACTGATCTGAGTCGCCTCGGCAATGATGAGGCCGGCGCTCGCACGCTGCCGATAGTACTCCACGGTCAGTTCACCCGGGGCGAGGCCGGCGCCGGCGCGGTTGCGCGTCAGCGGCGCCATGACGATGCGGTTCGGCAACGTCAGCTGACCCAGGCGAATCGGATCGAATATCGAACGCATACCCCCTCCTCGTAGCGATACGTGGCACACCGATGTAATCACGCCGGCAGCATTCACGTCGACGGCACCCCTGCGCCCCAGGGTCCGGCGGCACACCCCGGAATTCCGAATAGTAGTCGATCGATCACGACATATGGCGGCGCATTGTTCACCCCGGGCACCGGCCCCGCATCGCGGCCGAAGCCGATGCAGCACGGATCACAGTTGACGTGCACGCACGGATTGCGACAGTCAGATGTGCGCGACAATTCATGGTCGAGAGGTACGCCTACCCACAGCGCGCCATTTCCATTGCTTGCGCTTGGCGCAGCGCTGTCCTATGTCTCGGCTCACTTGGCGTGACGGTCCCGTTGTTAGCAGGAGGCGGCGTCACATTGGATACCGCTTTCGGTTGCTGCAACGTTTATTGACGAGCAATGGCACACGGCAAATGCACGACTCCGCGATACAATCGCGCCGATGGAGGTGCAGCCGTACCTGTCTATGCAGGAGCGATCGCAGGAGGGGATGTGTTCTCGATGTCGACTGCAACTTGCCGGAGGCGTTGCCGACGTCTACTGGCTGGCGCCTGCCTACTCGTCGTGATGGATGTCAGCGCCGACACCTTGGTGCAAAGCTGTTTCGGGTGCCACGGACCGGACGGTGTCAGTTCGGCGCCGCACATGCCATCGATCGCCGGCCTGAACTTCCGCTACTTCTACGCCACCATGCAGGCTTTCCGCAAAGACCTGCGCGGCGCCACGATCATGAACCGCATCGCGAAAGGTTATAAGTCGGGCCAGCTGCAACGTATGGCGCTGTATTTCGGCAACCAGACCTGGACGGGGCAGCAAGGCGACATCGATCGCGCCGTCGCTGAGCGCGGGCGTGTGTTGCACGAAGAATATTGCGAGAAATGCCATAAGCAAGCGGGACGGTTTCAAGACAAGGAAACCCCGCCGCTCGCCGGCCAGTCGATCGGATACCTGCTGTATCAAATGACGGACTATCGCACGGCATCGGGTGGCATGCGACAGCCGCCATTGATGCAGGAACGCCTGGAGAAGCTTTCCGATCGGGACCTGCATTCACTGGCATCGTTTTACGCCAGTGAGCTCGCGGCACCGCCGCAGACCACGGAATCCGGACGAACCAAACCGCAACAATGACGGCGACCGACAGGGCCTCTACCATCCGGCCCTGTCGTGCCGCCATAGCCGACGATCAGTCGAAGGGGTGTGGTTGCGGGGTCTTGTCGGTAGACGGCGGCAGAATGGGCAACGCGAAGTTCGGTTGGTCCCCCGTAAGCGTCTTGAGGAATGCGACGATCTGTGCGTTCTCCTGATCGCTGAACTTCTTACCCAGTTGCAGACGCCCCATGATGTCGACCGCCTCGGTGAGCGTTTCGGCCTCGCCATCGTGGAAGTACGGATAGGTCATTTCGACATTGCGCAAGGTCGGCACCTTGAAGTTGAACCGGTCGGCGTCTTTACCCGTTACGGCGCTGCGACCCTCGGCTGGACTGGTGCTCTTGTACGGCTCGACGATACCCATCTTCTGGAACGTGTTACCGCCGGCCGCGGAGCCGTTGTGACATGCAGTGCATCCGCTGTCCTTGAACAGCTTGTATCCGGCAAGCTCATCCACGGTCAACGCATCCTTGTCCCCCAGCAGCCACTGGTCGAACGGCGAATTCGGTGTGACCAACGTTTTCTCGAACTCAGCGATGGCATCGGTGACCTTGTCGATATCAATGCCGTCCTCACCGTATACCAGCTTGAACTCGTTCACGTAGCCGGGCATCGATTCGAGCAGGCTCACCGCCAGCGTATGCGTGAATGCCATCTCCCCCGGATTGGCAATCGGGCCACCGGCCTGTTCTTTGAGGTCTGCCGCGCGACCATCCCAGAACTGCGCGACATTGAGGCTGGAGTTCAAGACCGTCGGCGCATTGATCGGCCCCTTCTGCCAATTGTGGCCGATCGAGGTTTTGAGGTTGTCGGTGCCGCCCATACTGAGGTTGTGACAGGAATTGCATGAGATAAAGCCAGACCGCGACAGTCGCGGATCGAAGTAGAGCTTCTTGCCCAGCTCGGCTTGAGCCAGATTGATCTCCTGTGCCGGACGGATCGGCGTGATCGGTTCTGCCGCAATGGCTTGCATGCTCGAAACTGCAGCGAATACCGCTAACGCGAGTGGGTTACGAACCATGTGATTTTCTCCATGTCACTGACGGGAACTGCACGTGTCCGAAGACGCACGTGATGCACGCTCAATCTATTTCCACCGCCAATCGCATGACAAAGACATAGATCAATCACTGATTCGAAAACGCGGCTTGGCAGCAATCCGTACACATATTTGACCTCGCAGACATGATCGAGGTTAAGCAGAGTGCGCTACCGGGGAGATCACCGCGTCGAAACCTGCAGTGCTTCAGCACATCAATGGCAGAGTTGATGCTGGCGGTGCGGTGCACACTGCAGGCGTGCAGCCGGACGCTGCGGCCAGCGACACCATCGATGCAAGTCCCCGCTTGTTTGCACCTCAAGCGGGCACGGGCAAACGTCATTCCCGGGATGCCGATCCTGTGCCGTGGTAGGCGGCCGGGCGAGGCAATGCAGCGGTGGATCTGCGCCGGCGACCGGTTGTTCAACCGTCGCGCTTTGGCCGCAGACGCAGATAGTAGTTGATCAGGCCGTTGGTCGAACTGTCGTGGTTCCCCACCGGCGTGCCGAGGTTGAGCTCGTTGAGGATATCGGTGGCCAGTTGCTTGCCGAGTTCGACGCCCCACTGGTCGAAAGAGTTCAACTGCCAGATGACGCCCTGGACGAAGATCTTGTGTTCGT
>JAGRHA010000143.1 GCA_020445205.1 Gammaproteobacteria bacterium | reverse complement strand
GGTCACCGCCTCACCGAGGTTGCCTTCGGCGATCTCGGTCGCGGCGTGGTCCAACACGCGCACGGCATTGCCGATCGCGCGTTTGATGGCCCAGGCGACGAACCCGCTGACCACGAATGCGACGCCAAGCAGAACCATCAGCGTCGTCACGCTTGCCGCGTAACGTTTCTCGGACAGGTTGTAGTTGTCCTGCGCCTCGGCGACCTGCAGCTGCAGCATCTTGTCGGCCAGCCCATCGGCACCGCGCAGCACGCTCTTGACCTCACCGAGCACGAGACGATTGGCCTGTGCGAAATCCGATGCGGCGATCGCCGAGCGAAACGCCGTCCAAGCCGGGCCGTGCAGCGTGTCGAGCCCTTTCTGGAACTGCTCGACGATGGCCTTTTCCTCGCCGACCAGATCACTCGACGCGATCGCCGACCACAGCCGCGTGATCTCCTGCATGCCCGCTTCCGCTTCGTCGAGATGCGCCTGCACGGGATGATCGTGCATCGCGGCGAAATGACCATCTGGTGCGTGCTGCAGTGCGAGCAGCATCTCGGTGTGCACCTCGTTGAGCAGGCCAATGACCTTGGCCACGCGCACCGAGTGCGCCATGCCGTTCTCGAACAGGTCCTGAAGACCGTCGTTGGTCTCACTCAGGCTGCGCAGGCCGAAGGATCCGCTGAGCAACAACAGCAGAATCCCCGTGGCGGCGAGGATGTAGACACGGGTGCTGATCTTGAGGCGATTGAGCAGTTTCATGGTACTTCCAGGCGGGCCGATGGGCCCGGACGTCGTTGTTGTTCGTAGTCCCATCAACGACCGCCCTGCGCCGAACTTTAGCAACGGCTGATATAGACCATGACGCGGCCCTTCGTCGGCGTCTGCGGTAGGCATGATCGAGGCGGGGAACCGCCGTGCGAGACGCTGTCGGGCGACCCACGGCGCCCCGTACAACGGGGAATTCAGGTGCCGGCGACGTGCTACAACAATCGGTGGCGATGACGTCGGCCCGACTCCATGCCGGATGCCGGAGAGAAAGATTGCCGCTCAGGCGATGAGGTCGAGATGGGTATCGCCGTGTCTGGGGGCGACGGCAGCGGCAACACCCTGGTAACTCGCCAGTGCGTCGCGCGTGCGCCGCAAATCCGCAGGGGGTTCGGTATCACGTTGCTGCTCACGCAGTTCGATCTGCGCCGCCATCTCACGTCGAGCGGCCTCGGCGGCTACCTGGCGATCCTGGGCCGAAGGCTCCGAGGGTGCCGTCGCGGCACTGCGAATCGCCTGCATCTTGCGGATCGTCGCCTCGGGATCACCAGCGACCTCGCTGGTATCGATCGGCACCTCACCACCGACGGCATAGCGACGACCGTCCGGCCCGGTCTCGTAGGTGAACGACGCCGCACCGGACACATGCCCGCCGCCCGCCGCGATGTGCGCCTGTTCGTGCTGCCGCACCTCGCGGTCACGGCGCTGCAACTGCTCCAATTCGCGGTACTCGGCCGAGGTCGGATCCTTGAGTGGATCGGTTGGATCGACGGGATCGAGTTGCGGTCGGTCGGTGACACGCGACACGCCGGGCGTCGCCATCGCAGAGCGCCCCAGCAGTGAGAGGTTTTTGCCGCCGACCAGCATCCGCGCGTACCTGTGCGTTGCGTTCCCGGCGCACCCGGTCGGCGCGCCGTTCAATTCAAAAGTATACGTCACACCACCGGCGGCCCTGGGAAGGCAAAGACTGGAACGGGACAGCGATGGCGCACCGTACGCGGGCACGTGACCGGGTGCACAAAGTGCGTACACCACTCACACCGAATCTGCTTCCTCTACAGACCGTCATCCCGCGCGCCAATTCCGCGAACGGCATTCGTGAGTGTGGCGCGCGACCTTCAGTTCACCGGCCTTCGCGCCGCTGATCTGACGACAGATGCGCAAGGGCCCTCAGCGGGCACGGGAGTATCGCCATGCAGATCGAATCTTCGGCCGTCGTGCTGACGGCTTCGTATTCCGCCACCCAGTTCCGCCAGGAAAGCGAGCGTCTCGAACTCAAACAGGCCGACGGCGACGCGCGTCCGGGCGTGCGTGCGCGCGGCCCGGGCCACGGTCTCGCGCTCGGCATCGGCCACATGCGACACACGCACCACCACGGGCGCGGCGACTCACGGCATGATCATGTCGAACTCTCGGATGAGGCACGCAAGCTCGACGTGCGCAAAGGCGAGCTCGGCGACGACGATATCGTCGACGGCATGACGCCTCAGGAATCGTTCCGCACCACCCTGCTGAAGCGCATGGTCGAAGCGATGACGGGCAAGTCCATCAAGACCGTCGACCCGGCAGAGCTGACCGTGGACGACGACACGGCGGCAACCGACGCACTCACGGACCCCACCACGGCGGCGCCAGGCCGTCGCGGCGGCTTCGGTTTGCGCTACGAATACCGTGCCGTGCAGTACGAGTCCGAGCAGCTGAGCTTCCGTGCCGAGGGCGTGGCCACGACCGCCGACGGTCGTGAGATCAGTTTCAACGTGGCGTTGAACATGAGCCGCGAGTTCTACCGTGAGACGGCTGTGACCATCGAGGCCGGACGCAAACTCAAAGACCCGCTGGTACTCAACTTCGATGGCAATGCGGCCGAATTCGGTGAACGCGACTTCAGCTTCGATATCGACCTCGACGGCCACGTCGACCAGATTGCCTTCGTCGGCGCCGGCAGCGGCTTTCTCGCCCTCGACCGCAACGAGGATGGTGAGATCAACGACGGCAGCGAACTGTTCGGCCCGCATACCGGCGACGGGTTTGCCGAACTCGCCGCGTACGACAGCGACGGCAACGATTGGATCGATGAAAATGACCCGATCTACGCCAAGCTGCGCATCTGGTCGCGCGCCGACGACGGTAGTACGTCGCTACTCGCACTCGGTGAGCGCGGTGTCGGCGCCATCTACCTGGGTCGCATCGCCACGCCGTTCAGCATCCGTGACGATGCCAACCAGGCCTTGGCCGAGGTGCGCACTGGCGGCGTGTTCCTGAACGAAGACGGCAGAGTCGGCACGCTACAGCAGATCGATCTGAGCGTCTGAGACGCGGCGGCAGCACCGGGCCTATGATCAATCGTCATCGCCGGACGCGACGTCGACGACCAGCGTGTAACGTCGGATGGACTCGTCGATCTCCTCCGATCGTAGATTACTCGCGAGGATCACGACACTGTCGAACTGCTCGGCCCGTGCGAGGAGGTACGACACCTCGATGTTGGCGTAACGGTCGTGCGCATCGCGCACCTGTGTGCGCTTGCCCAGCAGGGCATCGGCTTCGTCGAAAAACAGCACCGCATCGTCACCCGCGGCTTCCTCGAAGGCGATATCGAGATTCTTTTCCGTCTCACCGATGTATTTGCTGATCACGTGCAGAGGTCGCCCGAGGGTATCGGCGACCGCCTGCGCAACCGCGTGCCGGTCCGACGCGTAACCACCTGCGAGGACCACCAGACAGGCGTGACGGCCACCGACGCGGATACGTCGGGCGACACCGGGACACTGTGACTTGAGCTTGGATACCGCGCGCTTGCGTGCCAGTGCGTTCGACGCCGACAGGTGTGCGGCACGCGCAAAGGCGCCCGGCCGCGAAAGTACATGCAGACGCAGACGCTTCCGAAGAACCGACATGGGACCCTCCGCAGGTTGGGCGCACGGCCGCCATGGCCGGGCAGGTCAACGGCGGGCGGACAGCTCAGCCGTCGAGATGCTCATAGTTGATACCACGCGCCTCGAGGCCGTCAATCAAGGCCTGCAAGGGTGTGTCGAGATCGCCGACGCCACGAAAGCCGAGCTCGATCTGGAACTCTTCGCCGAGCCGCGGCAGGCTGAACAGCTTGGCATCGGGGAAACGCGCAACGAGCGCCTCCATCAGGTCCATGAGACTGCTCTCCGTGACACCGCGCACGCGCACCGCGCGCTGTCGCTCGGCCTGTCCACCGGCACTGTAGTGGTTGTCGAGCACCCATTGCGCCATCGGGTGTGCCATATCCGGAAAGCCCGGCATGAAGTAATGCTGGCGGATGCTGAAACCCGGTATGCGGTTGTACGGATTGGGGATCAGCTCGCTGCCTTGTGGCAGCTCGGCCATCTTGATCCGGTTCGGGTAGGCGTCGGCGCCGAAACGCGCCTCGATCTCGGCAACCGCACCCGCGTGCCGCTGCAGCGGCACCCCGGCGGCGCGCGCGGCACAGGCGCGTGTGTGGTCGTCGGGTGTGGCACCGATACCACCACAGCTGAATACCGGGATGCCTTCCGCCATGGTGCGCTGCAACTCGGCGATCAGGTACGCCGGGTCATCGGGCAGGATGCGCAACCAGGCAACGCCGAACCCGCGCGCACGCAACAGCTGACCGAGCGCAGCGAAGTGCCGGTCCTGGCGCCGGCCATTGAGGATCTCGTCGCCGATGACGATGATGCCGAATGCGTTGGCGATCGCCATAGTCTGCTACCTGTTCTGCCCTTCGGTGAAACCCGGAGCACCTTCTCGACATCAGATCGCGTTGCGAAGACCGAGCGATTCCGGGTACGGGTCGAGATACCACTGCTGATCGATGTAGTTGTCGGGGTGGCGTCGGAAGTAGTGCCGCAGTAGCTTCATCGGTACCACGAGCGGGACTTCCTCGCGCCGGTAGGCTTCGATGCTGTCAGACAACTCCTGCTTGTCGTCGCTGTCGATGCGCTGCTTGAGATAACCCTGGATATGCTGCAGTGCATTGACATGACGCTTGCGCCCGACGCGCCGTTTCAGCGCGGCCATGAATTCGGCCTCGTAGGCATCGGCCACGGCTGCGAGATCGACACCCTTCAAGTGCGATAACAGGCGGCCGAGGCGCTGGTAAGCGGCCTGCGAATGCGCCATCACCATGTACTTGTGACGCGCATGAAAATCGAGCAAGGCCTTGGCAGTGAGACCATTGCCACGCAGCGTCTGCCAGCGCCGGTAGGCGAACACGCGATTGATGAAGTTCTCGCGCAGCACGGCGTCGTTGAGGCGCCCCTCCTCTTCGAACGGCAGATTGGGCAACGCCTGCATGAGCACGCGTGCGTAGGCGCCGACGCCCTTTTTCTCGGCCTGGCCGCGGGCGTTGTATAGTTTGACCCGCTCCATGCCACAGCTTGGCGACTTGCTCATCAATACGTAGCCACTGATGTCGCGCAGCTGCGCCGCGGTATTGAGCGCAAAGTCTTCGAGTGCTTCGGTAACGTCGACCGATGGGTCTTCGACGCCGATCACGCGTGTCGATTCTGGCGTGCCCACCAGGCGGATCGGCGGCCGCGGTGTACCCAGTCCGATCGCCACCTCGGGACAGACCGGTCGGTAATCCACATACTTGCCCAGCCGCTCGACGATCCAATGGTCGCGCTTGGCCGTGCCGTCGTAACGCACCTTCTGCCCGAGCAGGCAGCTGCTGATACCGATAACCGGGCGTTCGGCGTAGGTCATCTTTGGCCGGTCAGCGACAGGCGACTCAGAAGGCCGCCGCCTCGGCCTCGAGAAACGCCGTGTTGATGTGTTTGCCAAGTTCGATATCGAACCCGGCCCACTTCTCCCATGGCCCGAGCTTGGGCTCGAGCAGCGGACGCATCTCGAAATCGCTGAGCCCCTCGTCGACCGCCTGTTTGGCCGTCTCGAACACGTTGCTCAGGTAGTCGCGGTAACGTTCCGCGACCTCGCGTCCGCCGGTCGGTCCGTGCCCGGGGACGAACACCGTCGCATCGCTTGCGAGTGCATTCTCCAGGGCATCGATGTTGCCGGCGAAGCTGCCACCTTCGAGGCGCAGGATACGGCCGTGCCCGGCGTTGTCGCCGAGGAACATCACGCCGATCTCTTGCGCGTGCAGCATGATGTCGGTGTCGGTGTGCGCCTTGCCGTTGTTCATCACGGCGTAAGTGACGCCGCCAATGGCGATCTCGTCGCCGTCCTTGACGGGATGATCGGGTTTGACCACTTCGGTGCCGGCGGTGGCGTTCTCGGTCATGCGCAGCAACATCTGCACCCACTCGGTGCCGGCACCGGCGACGATGCGCGGACCGACGCGCTCGTGGCCATAGATCGGCACATCGGGATACTTGGCGCGAATTGCCTGGTTACCGAGCCAGTGATCACCATGGATATGCGAGTTGAACACCGCGAGGATCGGTTTGTCGGTGACCTGCTCGATGCGCGCGAGGACCATCTCACCGACCTGCACGCTGCTGCCGGGATCGACCACGACCACGCCGGCATCGTTGACGATGAACGCCGGGTTGTTCATGAAACCCTGGTTCGACGGTGACGGCAGCTCCGTCGGCCCGTGGATCACGTACACGCCCGGCGCGACTTCGTCGGGGATCCAGGCACCGCGCAGGGGTGCCGCTTTCTGCAACGCCCAGGCCGCGCCGGCGAGCAGCATGAGGCCCAGCAACCAGTGTTTCTTCGCCATCGATCGTCTCCTGCCTCAGCCCTTGCGACGCGCACCAACGCGCAGGCGCAGTGCGTTCAGTTTGATGAACCCTTCCGCGTCCTTCTGGTCATAGGCCCCGGCGTCATCCTCGAATGTCGCGATCGACTCGTCAAACAGGCTGTGCGTGGGTGATTTGCGTCCAGCGACGATGACGTTGCCCTTGTACAGTTTCATGCGCACGGTGCCGTTCACGACCTGCTGGGTCTGGTCGATCAGGGCCTGCAGCGCCTCGCGCTCGGGGCTCCACCAGTAGCCGTTGTAGATCATGCTCGCGTATTTCGGCATCAGTTCGTCCTTGAGGTGTGCCGCCTCGCGGTCGAGTGTCAACGACTCCATTGCGCGATGGGCACGCAGCATGATGGTGCCGGCCGGTGTCTCGTAACAGCCGCGCGACTTCATGCCGACGTAGCGGTTCTCGACGATGTCGTCGCGACCGATGCCGTTGGCACCACCGACCTTGTTCAGGAACTCCATCACCGCTGCCGGCGTCATGGCCTCGCCGTTGACCGCGACGATATCGCCTTTCTCATAGCTCAACTCGACATAGGTCGGCTCGTCGGGCGCCTTCTCGGGTGACACGCTCCAGCGCCACATGTCTTCCTCGGGCTCGGCCCACGGATCCTCGAGGATGCCGCCCTCATAGGAGATGTGCAGCAGGTTGGCGTCCATCGAGTACGGCGACTTCTTGCCCTTCTTCGCGAAGTCGACGGCGATACCGTGTTCTTCCGCGTACTTCATGAGCTTCTCGCGCGACAGCAGGTCCCATTCGCGCCACGGCGCGATGACTTTGACATCGGGCTTGAGCGCATAGGCGCCGAGCTCGAAGCGTACCTGGTCGTTGCCCTTGCCCGTGGCACCGTGCGAAATGGCGTCGGCACCGGTCTCGTTGCAGATCTCGATCAGGCGCTTGGCAATCAGTGGGCGCGCGATCGAAGTACCGAGCAGGTACTCGCCTTCATAGATCGCGTTGGCGCGGAACATGGGGAACACGAAGTCGCGCGCGAACTCCTCGCGCAGGTCGTCGATATAGATCTCTTTGATCCCCGCGGCCTGGGCCTTGGCGCGCGCCGGCTCGACCTCTTCACCCTGGCCGATATCGGCGGTGAAGGTGACGACTTCGCAGTCGTAAACGTCTTTGAGCCATTTGAGGATGATCGAGGTATCGAGACCGCCCGAATAGGCCAGCACGACTTTCTTGATGCCCGAATGCGCCATGGTTTTCCCCTGTGGAACAGCGAAGTTGCGAAAACCGGGCATTATACCGGCAGCGCGTGCCGGTCGAGGGGAAATCGCCGCGTGTACCGGGGCAGCATACGCCGCCGGCCTGGCGCAGCGGTCAGCGTGCGTCGTTCAGCACGAAGCGACGCTCATGACTCAACCCCATGTACAGCGCGACGCACATCGCCAGCAGTACCAGGGTGAACGGCAGGCCGACTGTGATCGCGGCCGCCTGCAGCGCACCGAGCGCATCGGCACCGCCACCGAACAGTAGGGCACCGGCGATAAGCCCTTCCATCGTCGCCCAGAAGATACGTTGTGGCACCGGCGCATCGAGCTTGCCGCCCGCGGTGATGCTGTCGATCACCAGCGATCCGGAGTCGGACGAGGTGATGAAGAACACCAGGACGAGGACGATGCCGAGGAACGAGGTGACGGTCGCCAGCGGCAGGTTCTCCAGCATCTGGAACAACGCCAGCGCGACGTCGCTGATGCCATCGGCCAACTGGCCCACGCCAGCCGTGACCTGTGCCAGACCACCGCCGCCAAACGCCGTCATCCAAACGATCGTGACCACGGTCGGGATCAACAGTACGGCGGTCAGGAACTCGCGCACCGTGCGCCCGCGCGACACGCGAGCAATGAACATACCGACGAACGGCGACCACGAGATCCACCAGGCCCAGTAGAACACGGTCCAGCCATGGTAGAAGGTCTGATCCTCGCGTCCGACCCAGTTGCTCAACGGCAGGATGTTCTCGACATACGCCGCAGTGGTGCGGAACAGGCCATTGAAGATGCCGATACCGTGACCGATCACGATCACGAACAGCAACAGCAGCAACGCCAGGCTCATATTGATGTTGCTGAGCACCTTCACGCCGCCATCGAGTCCACGCACGACCGAGACGATCGCCACGGAGGTCACTGCGATGATGATCGCGATCTGCGTATTGATCGTGTTGGGCACATCGAACAGGTAGTTCAATCCACCGGCTGCCTGCTGCGCACCGAAGCCCAGCGATGTCGCGAGACCGAAAATCGTCGCCATGACGGCGACCACGTCGACGACGTGCCCAAACCAACCCCACGAACGATCCTTGATGAACGGAAAGAACGCCGAGCGGATCGTCAGTGGCAGACCCTTGTTGTAAGTGAAGAACGCCAACGAGAGTGCGACCACGGCGTAGATCGCCCACGGATGCAGCCCCCAGTGGAACATAGTCGCACCCATCGCCAGTTGCGCGGCTTCGGGTGTGTCCTTGGCGACGTTGAGTGGGGTGCCGTACCACCCCGTGTAGTAGGCCGTGGGCTCGGCGACGCTCCAGAACATCAGACCGATGCCCATGCCCGCGGCGAACAGCATCGCGAACCACGATAAGGTCGAGAACTCTGGCCGTGCGTCGACCCCACCGAGACGGATGCGACCCACGGGCAGAAAGATCAGCACGATGCAAAACAACACGAAGATGTTGCCCGCGACCAGGAACAGCCAGTCGAAATTGTCGATCGACCACCCCTTGGCGCCATCGAATGCCTGCTTCGCCGCCTCCGGCGCGGCGATCGTACCCACCACGAACAGCAGCACGAGCAATGCCGAGACCAGGAACACCGGGTTGTGGATGTCCATGCCCCAGGTGCGAATGTTGTCCTGACCGACCTCGTAGTCGGTGTCGTAGCGGTGCGGCATCTGACTCCCCTGAATGACTGGTGACGCTGTCCCAACATCGAACGGTTGAGCAGACGAGCGGCTGACCAAGCGCGACGACTGGCGTGACTGTTTCGCCGGCTTTATATTTTGTACTCTAAATAATAATCTGATGAGAAACAATGCGAACCACGCAAGACAGACGGGTCAATGCGCGGCTTTTTGCGCGGTTTTCGCATCCAGATTGGAAGCAGGAAGGCAAATTGTTTATTTGTATTCGAATGTTTTTGAGTGCATCGTGCAAGGCTGCCACCTTGCACTCACTGTGCCGGCTGTCGCGGCATCGCCAACCTTCCTGTCGACCGTTTGCACCCAGCCGCCCACTGCCCAAGAGGAGAATCCACATGCCTGTCGCCCCCTTCGCCAAACATCTGCCGACAGTCACCGCGCTGCTGGCCAGCCTTTCGCTGACCGGCACTGCGGCGGCCGAAACGGCGCAGGAACTGGAACGACGCGTCATGCAACTGGAACGCGAGCTCGCCGCGGCGCGTACTGAGCTCGAACAGGCGAAGACCGGAGAACGGGACGCCAGGGACGAACTGGCGGAACTCAAGAACGAGGTCGCCGACACCGCTGCAGCGAAAACCGACAAGATCGCGATCGAAGACGGCATGGGCGGCACGCTGAACATCGGCGGTGCGATTCGCGCCAACTATGCGTGGGGTGACTACGGACCCAAGACCGGCGGACCCTCACGCGCCGAAGGCGACGACGGCAACATGACGCTCGACACCTTTCGCATCAACCTCGACTACGTGAACGATCAGGTGATCGGCAAGGCCGAATACCGCTTCTACAACGGCTATCACATGCTGCATACCGCGTGGCTCGGCTACAACTTCGCCGATGGCGGCCAGGTCCAGGTCGGTGTCAACCGTGTCCCGTTCGGCCCCGGCCCCTACGGCGTATCGCAGAGCTGGTTCTTCGATCAGCACTACTACGTCGGCCTTGCCGACGACATGGACCTCGGCATCAAGTACACACGCCCGGTCGGCAACTGGACGATCGACCTCGCCTACTACTACTCGGACGAGGGCACCTGGGCCGGCGATTCGAAAGACAGCGCACGCTATTCGTACGACGTCGTCAACGAGAGCGGCAATGGCTACGAAGAGCGCAACCAGTTCAACCTGCGCGGCATCTACCACATCAAAGACGTCACGGTTCCGACGGACGTTGGCTTTTCGCTGCAGTACGGACAGCTCGAGAGCGACGGCCCACAGGACGACGGCGACCACTATGCGGCGTCGGTCCACATGATCAACAAGTGGCAGAATTTCACGCTGGCAACGCAGCTGACGCGCTACAAGTTCGACATCGACCCGTACACGCCAGCCTCGCCGACCACCGTCGCCACACCGACCGACGATCTGATCCAGTTCGGCGCCTTCGACTTCCCAAGCCTGGTCGCCAGCGAAGGCTGGATACCCGCCGTATCGCTGAGTTACTACCTCGAAACGCCCGGCATCGGCTGGCTCGATTACGTCATTCCGTACGTCGAGTACAGCGCGATCCGCAAGGATGCCAGCGGCTTCAACGACAGCGACCTGACCACGCTCGGCGCCGCCTGGGGCTCTGGTGGCTGGTACATCTACACCGAGGTCGCCTACTCGACCGGCAACGAGTTCGTCGGTGGCGAGACCGCGTTCGGCGACCGGCTCGGCGCCAACGCCGATGACGATGGCCAGTACCGCTACAACATCAACCTCGGCTACTACTTCTGACGACCGGTGCGGCACAACGGGTGGCGACCTTGGGTTGAATCGCGCACGACCGATGTCCGGTCGGCCGCCGGACGGTCGCGGTCACGCGCAGCAGCTGCGATACTGGAGGCCTGATCCGCAGTTCGGAGGAGGCGGCATCGGCATGTCGCAGTGGCCATGAAAACCCGTTACTGGCTCGTACCGCTGACCGTGGTCGCGATCGGCGCCTGGATCGCGTGGAGCGCGCGCGCCAAACCGATTGCGGTGACACTCGCGGCTGTCGAACGCGGCATGGTGGAGAAAACCGTCGCCAACACGCGCGCCGGCACCGTCACGGCCTGTCGCCGCGCCAAGCTGTCGCCGAGCGCGGGCGGCCAGATTGCACAACTGCCGGTCAGTGAGGGCGATAAGGTCAAGCACGGCCAGCTCCTGCTCGAACTGTGGAACAAGGACCTTGAGGCGCAGCTCGAACTCACGCAGCAGGAGGCGGCCAGCGCCGAGGCCACGGCGCGAGCGCGCTGCATCGAATCAGAACAGGCACATCGCGAGGCCGACCGCCAGAGCAAGCTGCTCGCGCGCAAGCTGGTGTCCGAGGAACAGGTCGACCAGGCCGTATCGTCGGCGCGTTCGGCCGACGCCGCGTGCGAAGCCGCGCGGGCAACGGCCGCGGTCAGTCGGGCGCGTGTCGGCGTGACCGCGGCGACGCTGGAAAAGACGCGCTTGATCGCGCCGTTCGACGGCGTCGTGGCCGAGATCAATGGCGAACTCAACGAGTACGTCACGCCGTCACCGATCGGCATCGCCACGCCGCCCGCCATCGACCTCATCGACAGCAGTTGCTTCTACCTCAGCGCGCCGATCGACGAGGTCGACGTCGCCGCCGTAGCCCTTGGGCAGAGCGCACGCGTGACGCTCGATGCGTTCGGCAAACGCCGTTTCGACGGCAGCGTGCGGCGCATCGCCGACTATGTACTCGACGTCGAGAAGCAGGCGCGCACCGTCGATGTCGAGGTCGAGTTCGTCAACAAGGATGATATCCGGCAGCTCTTGGCCGGTTATTCGGCCGATGTCGAGATCATCCTCGACGTGCGCAAGGACACCCTGCGCATCCCGACCGAGGCGCTGGTCGACAACCAGTTCGTCTACCGCCTCAACGCCAGCGACCGCACGGTCGAGAAACGCACGGTGAAGATCGGGGTCAGCAACTGGGATCACACCGAGATCCTCGACGGCCTCGCCGACGGCGACGAGGTCGTGACGTCGGTCGGCCGCGAGGGGCTCGATGACGGCGTCACCGTCAAGCGCGAGACGGACAACGGAAAATGATCGTGCTCGATGCCATCGAGCGCGACTTCACGGTCGGTGACGAGGTCGTGCACGCACTCGACCAGGTCTCGCTCGAACTCGCCGCCGGCGACTACGTCTCGGTCATGGGGCCGTCGGGATCGGGCAAATCGACCCTGCTCAACGTGCTTGGCCTGCTCGATCGCCCGAACAGCGGCAGCTACCGCCTCGAAGGTGTGGAGACGACGACGCTCAACGAGGAAAAGCGTGCCGCGCTGCGGCGTGAGCACATCGGCTTCGTGTTCCAGGCGTTTCACCTCGTGCCGCGTCTGACCGCGGCCGACAACGTCGCGCTGCCGATGCTGCTCGGCGGCATCGCGCCCAAGGAGCGCGAACGGCGGGTGGCCGAGGTGCTGGAGTCGCTCGGCCTCAGCGACCGTGCCCGACACCGGCCCGACCAGTTGTCGGGCGGCCAGCGCCAGCGTGTCGCCATCGCACGCGCCATCGTCATGCGCCCCGCCCTGCTGCTCGCCGACGAGCCGACCGGCAACCTCGACCAGCACTCCGGCGGTGAAGTCATCGACCTCATCGAAGAACTCAATGCCGGCGGCATCACCCTGGTCGTCGTCACCCACGACCAAGCGATCGGCCAGCGCGCGACACGCCGCATCCGCATGGTCGACGGCCGTGTCGACAGCGATACCCGCCATGCGCGCACCTGACCTGCTGCAGTTCGCGGCACAGTCGCTCGCCGGTGCGCGCAAGCGCACCTTGATGATGTTGCTGGCGATGAGTATCGGTGTCGCCTCGGTCGTACTGCTGACGGCGCTGGGCGAAGGCGCGCGACGCTACGTGGTCGGCGAGTTCGCATCGTTGGGCACCCACCTGCTGATCATGTTGCCGGGACGCACCGAGACCACGGGCGGCGCCCCACCGTTGTTCGGCGAGACGCCGCGCGACCTGACGCTCGACGATGCCACGTCACTGCTGCGCGAGCGCAGCATCCGTCGCATTGCGCCACTGACGGTCGGCAACGCACCGGTGTCGTTCGGCAGCCGTGAACGCGAGGTCACGGTGCTCGGTTCGACGCGCGATCTGTTTCCGATACGTCATCTCACGCTCGGCAGCGGACAACCGCTGCCGGACATCGACCCGCAACGCGCTGCCAACGTCGCCGTGCTCGGCCCGGGCCTGCGCAAGGAACTGTTCGGCGGCCAACGTGCACTCGGCCAATGGGTACGGATCAACGACCGACGCTTCCGTGTGATCGGCGTGATTGCGGAAGGCGGCGAGTCGCTGGGACAGAATCTCGACGACATGGTCGTGATCCCGGTCGCCTCGGCACAAGCCCTGTTCAACTCGCCGTCGCTGTTTCGTGTACTGATCGAAGCACGCAGCAAGGAAGACATCGAACCCGCGAAACGCGCCGCACGCGAGATCATCCGTCAGCGCCACGACGGCGAAGACGACGTCACCCTCATCTCGCAGGACGCCCTGCTCAGCACCTTCGACAAGATCCTGCGCGCGCTCACCTACACGGTCGGCGGCATCGCTGCGATCAGCCTGGCGGTTGCCGGCATCCTGATCATGAACGTCATGCTCGTCGCGGTGTCGCAACGGGTCGCCGAGATCGGCCTCATGAAGGCGCTCGGCGCCGCACGCGGCGAGGTATTGCGGATATTCCTCGTCGAGGCCGTGATGCTCGCGGCCAGCGGCGCGGTGATCGGACTCGCGGTCGCCGCTCTCGGCATCGTCGGCCTGCGTCACGTGTTTCCCGCATTTCCGCTCACACCACCGCTGTGGGCACCGCTGGCCGCAGTCGGTGTCGCCGTCGTCGCGGGGCTGGTGTTCGGCGTGCTGCCGGCACGCCGCGCGGCACGCCTCGATCCGGTCAAGGCGTTGACGGGACGCTGAGGCCATGCGCATCACCGACATCCTGGCAATGACCGGCGGCGCCATCCTCGCCCACCGTACACGTAGCCTGCTGACCGGGCTGGGTATCGCCGTCGGCATCGCCGCCGTGGTGTTGCTCACCGCCATCGGCCAGGGCGTGCAGCGCTATATCATGCAGGAGTTCACCCAATTCGGCACCAACCTGATCGCGATATCGCCCGGCAAGACGGAAACCTTCGGCGTGTCGGGCGCCATGGTCAGCAGCGTGCGCCCGTTGAGCCTCGATGACGCCGAAGACCTCGCGCGGCTGCCGCAGGTGCGTGACGTGGTGCCGTTCGTACAGGGCAATGCCGAAGTCGAGGCCGGCGGGCTCAGCCGCCGCACGACCGTGTTCGGCACCAGCGCAGCGGTACCTGCGGTATGGCAGATAAAACCCGCGCTCGGCAGCTTTCTGCCTGCCGATGAAGCGCGCCGCGCGAGGGCGTTTGCGGTGCTCGGCAGCAAGCTCTACAAGGAGCTGTTCGGTACACGCTCGCCACTCGGCGAACGCATCCGCATAGGCGGTGAGACCTACCGCATCGTCGGTGCGATGGAGAGTAAGGGACAGATGCTCGGTTTCGATCTCGACGACACCGTGTATATCCCCATCGGACGTGCCATGGCGATGTTCGATCGCGACAGTCTCATGGAAGTCGACGTGCTGTACGACGAAGCGGCCGATGCCGATGCCCTCGCCGAGACGATACGCAGCCGCCTGGTCGCGCGCCATGGCAACGAGGACTTCACCATCGTGACCCAGGACCAGATGCTCGATGTGCTGGGCTCGGTACTCGATGTACTCACGCTCGCTGTCGGTGCGCTCGGTGCGATTTCGCTCGTGGTCGGCGGTATCGGCATCCTCACCATCATGACCATCTCGGTCAACGAGCGCACCGGCGAGGTCGGGCTGTTGCGCGCCCTCGGAGCGCAGCGCCGGCAGGTGATCCTGTTGTTCCTCGCCGAGGCCGTCACGCTGGCAGTGGCCGGCGGCATCGTCGGTCTCGTGGTCGGCGCTGGCGGCGCGTGGCTCATCGCCGCCCTGGTCCCGGGCCTGCCCGCACACGTGGCATGGGGCTACGCTTTGCTCGCCCTATTGATCTCGATGCTGGTCGGTCTGCTGGCTGGCGTGATGCCCGCGTCACGCGCCGCACGCCTGGATCCAGTGGAGGCGCTACGCGATGAATGACCGCGATGTCATGGCGTGGCCCGACCATACCAGGGGTGAACGATGGCTACGGCTCCGCGCTTTCCGTGGCCCATCGGGTGCACACTCGCGCAGCGGTAACCCGCAGCGGGCGCAGCAATGAACCCGGCAGCATCACACAAAGCCGACCTCGTCGTGGTGAACAAGTGCGAGCGTGTCCTGTTGTTGCTACGCCGGGGGAACGAGATTGCACGCTTCCGCGTATCCCTGGGAGGCCAGCCGGTCGGTCACAAACAACAGGAGGGTGATCGGCGCACACCGGAGGGTCGCTATCTACTCGATTACAAGAAGAGCGACAGCGCCTACTACAAAGCCATCCACATCTCCTACCCAAACGCCAAGGATGTCGCCGATGCCAGAAGG
>JAGRHA010000142.1 GCA_020445205.1 Gammaproteobacteria bacterium | reverse complement strand
CTTGTTCGTGGTACGCGGATAGACGTAGTCGGTGCCCGCAAGCACCCAACGCTTCACGCCCTGCTCCATCAGGTAGTCGACGGCCGGAATGGCCTGCTGGTTAGGCGCGGCACCGGTGTAGAATACGTTCTTCGACGATTCCTCGCCTTCGTACTGCACAGGGTAGAACAGCAGGCTGTTGAGTTCTTCGAATACCGGCAACACCGATTTGCGCGACACCGAGGTCCAGCATCCGAAGACGGCTGCCACCTTCTCCTTCTCGATCAGCTCGCGCGCCTTCTCAGCGAACAGCGGCCAGTTCGATGCCGGGTCGACGACCACGGCCTCCAGCTTCTTGCCGAGCAGACCGCCTTTTTTGTTCTGCTCTTCGATGAGCATCAACATGGTGTCCTTCAGCGTGGTCTCCGAGATGGCCATGGTGCCGGACAAGGAATGCAGCACACCGACCTTGATCGTGTCGGCGGCCTGGACGGCACCGGCAACGCCCATCGCGGCAGCGGCTGATACCGCCAGCGACAGGCGGCGAAGTTGCGTGACGAAACTCATTGATGTTTTTCTCCCCTATGAGGTCTGTTGGAAACTGTCTGCCACGGCTCTCAGCACACGCTTCTCGCGTCGTCGTCCCTGATACGGCATCGGGTTGGTGCAACCCGGTTGTCTGACAGTTGCTAGCGCCGGTGCAGTTGTTGTGCCAACTCTGCAAGCCGCTGTTATTCAGCGAGAAAACCGATGCATCCGTAGGATTGGAACGTGTCGACAGGCAGTCAACGCATCATGTTGGGGCGCATCTCATAACGCGACGCACCAATGCAGGGCGATAGACCAGGTTTATTCGGCGATGCGTGGCCGAGGGCGGGCGGGACTGTGGGGAGACCCGTGGGTGCTTGCACCAAGTATTGCGACATGCCCCGTTAGGAGGCATCGGAGATGCGCGGTGCAGACCGGGCGGCAACGTGCCCTCCCGTCTGCACCACGCGGTCGCTCACGACAGCGACGGATCGAGTTCGTCGGTACCGATGTTGAGCTGGTACTCGAACACGGTGCGCTCGCCACTGGCGTTTGCCGGTGCGACGCTGCTGTTCAGCGTCGGGAACAGGTCCGAGGTACCGACCGCACGCTGGTAGGCGAAGTTGCGCTCACCGCTGTCGGCGACGGACACGACACCTTCGGTGTTCAGTGTGCTGAACAGGTCGGCAGCACCAATCTGCTTCTCGTAATCGAAAGATTGTGCCTGCGCGATGCCGGCGGACAGGATGAGGGCGGTTGCGATAATGGCTTTCATGTTAGGTCTCCAATTTGTGTGTGCTTCTCGGAACGCGTATGACGTTCTTGTGCAAGGAGACCCGGGGCCGGCGCAATTTTTTTCACCCGACCACGTTTATTTTTGTGCATCCGAGCGCACAGGCCGGCGGGCCGACCCGACAACGCCACGTAGCGGCATGCTCCGGCGGGTGAGACAGCGCTGGCGTCGGGCTCAGGCGCGCTTGATCCAGCCGCGCGCGAAACGTTCCTGACGGGTATCGCCCGCCATGATTTCGACATAGCGTGCGCCCTGCTGGATATTCATCATCTTGACCAACATGTCGCTGCTGCGATCCTTGTCCAACAGCATTCGCACGGTCGCCAGGGTCTTATCGCCGAACCAGCCATCGACGACCAGGTCGGCATAGTCCTTCTGATCGCGGTTGAGCAGGTTCAGCGACGATTGCAGAAAACGTACGGCACGCCGTACGCCCATATTGACGGCCGTGTCGTACAGCTCGTTGGCCAGTGCCTGGTCCGGGATGTCGTCGCCTTTGAAGCGATCCCAGAAGGTGTCTTTGTAGAAGTCCTCGACCGCTTTCTGCAGCGCCGCATCACGGTCCAGGCTGCGCGGAAAACCGGTCGAGCGACGCAGCGCGTCGACGCGCTGCCAGCCATACCAGTCAGGGTGGTGCACGCGCGCGATGCCGCGGTAGGTCTCGCCGCCGCGATCGACGGGATCGTTCACGTAACCGCCTTCGTGAGCAGACGTGATCTCGAATGCTTCGCCGAATTTCGCCATCGCTGCGCCTCCGTCAATGACCCAGGGTTTCACTGCTGAACAGACGTGCCGGTGCGACGCCATCGCCGAGAATGGTCCGCAGCAGGTGATTCATTGTCGGTACGTCACTGTCGAAGCCATCATGGCGTTGGCTCTGTGTGACGTCGCTGCGCCGACCGTCGGCGAAGAGCGTGGTAAACCGCGCGGCGACAGCCTGCATCTTGTCTTTGGTCAACAACGACTGCAGGTCCCTCTGCAAACCGAGCAACGCTGCCGGCCGCTGTTCCTCGAACGCATTCGCAACGAGGTACAGCAGTGATTTACGGTAAACACCGGCGACCATGTCGTCACGCTCGAGCTTGTCTGTCAGGTTGAGCACCTGCATGCGATCGATACCGAACGTATTGGCTGGCGACAGCAGATACGGATAGTAGTGACTCTCGAACAGAGCGCAGGTGCAGGCAGGTGCGAACAGCGTGCAGCTGGCAATGCGCAGGCTCGGCGCGAGGTCTTCCAGGGTCTCCAGCAGGCGCGCGAGGACAAGCGCGCCGCTGCTGTGGCCGCAGAGGTGGACCTTGAGCTTTGCCGCGTCCTTGCGTGCCAATTCGGTGAGCCACAACGCCAGGGTCTCGCTGCCGGCACGCGCAGGAAGGAACGGCTGACGCGCGCCATCTTTCATCTCGCGCCACAATGCGCGCCCGGGTATGCGTACGGCCCATTCGAGCAGGCGGTCGCTCCACTCCGTCAGTGCGCCCGTGCGCTCGACGGCATCGTCGGCACGGCGCAGCACGATGTCCTTGATGACCTCGGTGATGCCGGTGTCGCAGATGAAGTGATACGGGTAGATGCCGTTGGCTTTGAACGTCTCCTTCATCGCCGCGATACGACGTGCGGTATCCGCCGGCGAAGCCAAACCACCATGGGCATACAACAACAGGTGACGATAGCGGTCGCGGTTGGACGCCACGAGTTTCGCCGTCGCCTGCACGTCGTCGGCGCTGCTCCAGTAGCGGCCACGCGTGTGGAAGTCACCGTCATCGACATGGATGAAGTGCCCGGCGATCTCGCTGCGCGTGGGACTCGCGGTTCGCACAGCACCACTGCGGTTGAGGTCAGTAACCGCCGGCAGGTGCCAGATCCGCGGTGTCGGCAAGGCAAGGCTGAAAACCCAGGCATCCATGATGTTGGCCAGCCAGTCCTCGTACTGCCACAGGCCGAGGCCGTTCTTGCCCCACGTCTTACCCCACGAGTTCTGGATCCAGAACCCCTTGCTGTTGTAGCCGATGATCGCGAACGCGTGCCCACCCTGCCCCTGCTTGACGAACGGGATCACGCCGGATCGCTTGTCGGCTCGCATCCAACCGGCATGCGTACTCGCAGAACAATAGACTGCGCCGACTTCGTTGAGTGCCGCGTGGAAATCGGCGATGGCAGGTTGCACGCGGTAGTAGGCACCGATGGTGTTGTCGCGTGCGGCCTTTGCGCGCGCTACGGTCAGCGTACCCGGCTTGCCATCGACGTAAGGCCATTGGGTATCACTGCACACGCCCATGTTGTACCAGCCCTTGATCGCCCCGCGACAACTCGACCCGGCGTAGCCCTCGCCGGGCCATTCGTCGTGTAAACGGGCCATCTCGTACAGCATGCGCGGGCTGACGCTGACCTTGCTGCCGCGTTGCTTGTTGAGCAGGTTGATGACCGCAGCGAGGCCGAACCCGGTGCAGGCACCTTCCGATTTCTGGTCGAGGACGTTGAGCCCGCGCGGTGCCGTGATGTAACGGCGCAGCCTGTGCAACGCAGGTTGAAATGGCCAGTCGCGCAGATCCGGAACATCCTGGACCGCGTTCATCACGGGAGTGGGTGGTGTCACGGTGCGTGCGCGGGCTGGCATGCTCGACTCCTTTCCTGGCATTCGAGGAAAAAAGTATAGCCGCGCCGCGCAGGCGGCCGCGGCGCGATTGCTCAGTCCCAGTCGTTCTGGCGAAGTTCGAGAATCGGTTGGCCGTCACTGTCGAACAGCACGAGTGCGGCACCGTCACGCCGATAGGTGCGGGCACCCTCCAGCGCGCTCGCGAACGCGCCCTCGAATGCCATGAGTGCGGGATCGCAGTACATGCGCGTGGCGGCCACGGGGCCGACAAAGATCTGGCCGTCGGCCGCCTCGTATTCGGCGAACAAGCGGTTGCAGCCGCTGTGTCCGGCGAGGCGGCCCTTGCTCATGAAGCGTACGAACGCGCCATACGTTTCCGGTACCGCGTCGTCGATGACGCGCAACGGCGACCACTCGCTACCCTGCAACGGGGCAGCGCCGGCGACGCTCGATACGAGCCAGGACGCGGCACACAGTGCCGCCGTGGTGTGGAGGTGTTTGCCGGACATGTGGCGGATACGCGATTCGCTGGTTGAATTCGACCGCGAATCTAACACGCCGACGCCGATCGCGGCAGCCGGCGGGCCTCCGCCCGTGATGCGGCTCAGAACTTGCCGAAGTCGACTTGCGCGTCGCCGTCGTCGCTTTCCGTCGGTTCCAGCGACAGGCCGCTGCTCCAGTCCGACGACGACAGGCGCTTGCCCGCATCGGTCGTCTTGATCTGGATCTTGACGTTGCTCGCCGAGTCGGCGAACTCGATCGCGGTTTCGGCAGTGATGCGACCTTCCTTGTACAAGGTGACGAGGTGCTGGTCGAACGACTGCATCTTGTACTGGCCGCCGCGCTCGATGGCATCCTTGATACCACCGATCTCACCTTTGGCGATCAGGTCGGAGATGTAGCCGGTATTGATCATGACCTCGACTGCCGCGACCTTGCAGCCCTGCACCCTGGGGACCAGGCGCTGACAGACGATCGCACGCAGGTTCTGCGCTATGCGCTTGGCCTGCGCCTCGATGCCGTCTTTCGGATAGAAGCCGAGTATGCGTTCCATCGTCATGGTGGCGTTGTTCGCATGCAGCGTGGACAGCGCGAGGTGGCCGGTGTTGGCGAATTTCAGTGCGAACTCCATCGTCTCGAGGTCGCGGATCTCACCCATCAGGATCACGTCGGGCGACTCACGCAGCGCGGCCTTCATGCCACTGCTGAATGACCCGGTGTCGGTGCCGATTTCACGCTGGGCGACGATCGAGCGTTTGTGCTCGTGCATGAATTCGATCGGATCTTCGAGGGTGAGGATATGGCCGCCGGCATTGCTGTTGCGGTGATCGATCATCGCCGCCAGCGTGGTCGACTTGCCCGAACCCGTCGCACCGACGAGCAGGATCAGGCCGTTGCGCTGCATCACCATGGATTCGAGCACTTTGGGCATCTTGAGCTTTTCGATCGTCGGCACGTCCGTGTTGATGTGACGCAACACGAGCGCCGCCTCGCCACGCTGGCGGAAGGCGTTGCCGCGGAAACGCCCGATGCCGGCGTACGAGAGCGAGAAATCGACCTCGCCGGTTTCCTCGAAGTGCTTCAGCTTTTCATCGGTGAGGATCTCGCGCACCGCACGTTCGGCGTCTCCCGATTCGAGCGGTTCACCGAGCTGGGCGAACCCCTTCTGTGTCTTCATCGAGATCCGTGCGCCGGTATACATGAATACGTCGGCCGCATTGTTCTTGACCATGATCTGCAGGATCTGGGGGACGTCGATGTGCGCCATGGGCTTGCCGCTCCTAATGCTGTGCGTGCCGGTGTGTCGGCAGGGTTGCGATAAGGGATGTAGCGGTCGTGCGGTGGGGAATCTTGAGACGCGAACACGCGCCGTGGGACCCCCACGGCGTGCACGACATCACGTCCTCGACCGGACGCGGCGCCTCAGAAGCGGATATCGACGCGCGGCTTGGCGGCTTCCGACTTGTCGATCGCCGGGCGGCAGGTGCGCAGCTGTGCTTTCGTCGCGCCTTGTTCGGCCATGTAACGGCGCACGGCATCGGCGCGTTGGTGCGCCATGGCGAGGGCATCTGCTTCCTTGTCGGTGTACTCACCTTTCTTGTCGCGCGGGCGCTCGGCATCGGCGACCACGCCGCACAGGCGCACGCGCAACTTGGGCTTTTCGCCGAGTTTGCTCGCCAGCTGGCCGAGGTACTTGCGCGCCGCCGCGTCGAGTTCGGTGCTGCCGGGCTCGAAGCGTGCGGGCTCGAAGGTGATCTTCAACGCCTGATCGGCGAGCAGGCTGCCGACCAACAGGACGGATCCCAGCGGTTGCAGCGCCAGCGCGGCCGTCCCCGCGACGGCCTTCATGATGATCGGGTTGAGCGCACCGAGGACGCGGAACTGTGGGTCGGTGAGATCGCCGGCAATCGGCACCTCGAGCTTGATGTTGCCGTCACGGTCTTCGAGCAACGCGATCGCGGTGCTGAGCGGCGGGCCGTCCTTGTCCGGGATGGCTTCGACATCGAGCCCCGCGAGGGCCAGCGCATTGCCCATCTCGAGCTTGTCGTGATCGATCGTGATGGTGAAATCGTCGTCGAATTGTCCGTCGAGGAAGCGATGACCGAGATCGTTGGCGACCAGGCCATTGACGCTGGTCAGACCGAAGCCGTGCAGGTGGCCCTCGGCCTTGAGGTACAGCCGCTCGGCCAGCGGCCGCACCACGCCGCTGATCGTGAACTCGGAAAACTTGTCCGGTCGCAGGGCGATGTCGAACGGCGTGTCGTTGCCCGGCTCGGTGCTCGACAGCGCGCCGACGACAACCTTCTCGACCTCGTAGGTCAGCGGGTTCATGTCCGGATTGAGCGTGTCGGCAACCGTGATGTGACTGTCGCCGGTCACCCGCAGGCCACCGATACGCCAGGCCGGCGCGGCCGCCTGGTTCGCCGCACCCTGCCCGGCCGCTGGCGCCGGCGGCGCTGTGGGCGCTGTGGGCGCTGGCGCGGAGGTGCTCATGACGTGGCGCCACACACCGGCCTTGTCGCGCACCACGGCTGTCTGCACGCCATCGACCACAATCTCACCGAGCGCGACACCCCCATCGGCTGCATAGCGACCGTCGCTGAGCTCGAGCGCTGCGACCTTGAGTGCCGTGGCCTCGATCTCCGCCGGCAGCGCGATGCCGGCGATGCGCAGGCGTGAAAAGCGCGTGTCGGTGTCGACGCGCAGGCCATCGGCCGTCACTTCGGCGACCGAGAGCGGACCATTCGGCAACTGCGGACTGCGGACTGCGAGCCCACTGATCTGCGCGTTGCCTGTCAGGCTCGGGGTGGCCGCGAGGGCACCGTCGAACTTGGCCGCGACGGCCGACCAGTCGATCGTCGTGTCGGCCTGCACGACGTGCCCGGCACCCAGCGTGAGGTCACTGTTCAGCTGTCGCACGGCAGCATCCGCAGCGGCCGCGAGCGCGAGCTGGTCGATACGGACGTCGGCGAGCTCGGCTGTGAGCGCCTGCGCTTCGTCGCGGTACTGCACACGGCGCGCACCGACCTGCGCCTGCATCACCGGCAGCGCGCCCTCGCCGTCCAGCGATTGCCGCAGACTGGCGTTGACGTCGACGTCCTCGATCTCGGCATGGCGCTGCGCATCCTGCCAAGCGATGCGCTGCGCGTTCAGCAGTAGCTTGTCGGCGCTGGCGTCGCTCGGCGTGTAGCGGAAATCCCCCGTCAGGCTCAGTGCGGCGAGTGCCGCGCCCTGCCCGGCCGCCTGCCAATCGAGTGTCTGCAGGCGCAGCGGTGCAGACAACGAAAGGTCGGCGCTGATCGCCGGGCTTAGCGTCAGGTCGAGCGCGAAGCCGGGCACCTTGAGGTCATTCAATGCGACCTGCTGCGCGGCCGCCGCGACCTTGAGCGCCGGCACTTTCAGGTCGCCGTCCAGCGTGAGCCGCGCGGGCCGCCAATCGAAACGTCCGTCGAACGACAGTGTGCCGACCGCCAGTGGCGGCTGGCGTGCGAGTTCCTGGGCGCGGCCGAGGTCGAGGAGTTCGGTGGCCAGAGAGCCGGCCGCGGCGAGCGTGTCACCGGCGAGCGCCAACTCGGCGGCGCCGGTAATCGCGCGGCCGT
>JAGRHA010000141.1 GCA_020445205.1 Gammaproteobacteria bacterium | reverse complement strand
GCTGTCACCGGCGCGCGCGAGCCATTCGCCCTGCGGGCCGCAGACGAACGATGAACCCCAGAACTGAATGCCGTGATCGTCAGCGCGAGGCGCGGCTTCAAAACCTATGCGGTTACAGCTGAGCACCGGCAGGCCGTTTGCGACGGCGTGGCCACGTTGTACGGTCAGCCAAGCTTCGCGCTGGCGTTCACGTTCAGCAGTTTCGTCGCCGGGGTCCCAGCCAATGGCGGTCGGGTACAGCAACAGCTCGGCACCGGACAGGGCCATGAGGCGCGCGGCTTCCGGATACCACTGGTCCCAGCACACGAGTACACCAAGCCGGCCGACGGCCGTGTCGATGGGCGTGAAGCCGAGGTCACCGGGCGTGAAATAGAACTTTTCGTAGAAGCCGGGATCGTCGGGGATGTGCATCTTGCGGTAGCGACCGGCCATGCGCCCGTCGGTGTCGAACACCACGGCGGTGTTGTGATACAGCCCGGCGGCGCGGCGTTCGAACAGCGAGCCGACGATCACCACCCCGTGCTGACGGGCAAGCCGGGCCAGTCGCTCACTGCTCGGTCCTGGGATCGACTCGGCGCTGTCGAAGCAGACAGTATCCTCGCTCTGGCAGAAATAGGCGCCGTTGTGCAGCTCTTGCAACAGGACCAGTTGTGCGCCTTGTGCCGCGGCCTCGGCGACGGCGTCGGCGATCAGGTCGAGGTTGGCTTCCGACGTGCCCGCGTCGGCGTGCTGAACGAGGGCCACCTTGAGGTGTCTAGCAGCCATTACCCGTAATCTCCGGCGAATAGCGCAACGTGATGGCGGCGGGGAACTGCATGGTCAGACAATGCAGGCTACCGCTCTGGTGGATGATCTCGCGACAGTCGACGATCTCGACGTCACGCTCGGGAAACACGGACGCCAGGATCGCGGCGGCTTCATCGTCCTGTGGCACACCGTAGCCGGGCATCAGCACGGCACCATTGATGACGAGGAAGTTCGCGTAGGTCGCAGGCAGTCGACGTCCGTGTTCGTCACAGTGCACGCCGGCAAAAGGCAGTCCGATGAGCCGGTAGGGCCGGCCATCCCGCGTGCGCATGGCGAGCAGTTGCTCGGCCATTGCGGCAAGCCCCGGCCCATCCTGATCGTCCGATGGTGCGGTCTGGTAGACGATGGTCGTCGTGTCGCAGAAGCGTGCCAGGGTGTCGACGTGGCCATCGGTATCGTCACCACTGATGTCACCGTGGTCGAGCCACAGAAAACGCGTGAAACCCAGTACCTCGCCGAGCAACGTTTCGACCGCCCCCTGGTCCATCCCGGGGTTGCGCGTCTCGGTGATGACGGACGAGCGCGTTGCCAGCAGCGTGCCTGCGCCGTCGGTCTCGATGGCCCCACCTTCGGCTACGAAGTCGTGCCGGACGCATCGCGTATCACCGAATACGTTGTGACGGACCAGCTGTGCCGTGATGGCATCGTCGTTGCTACCATCGAACTTGCCACCCCAGCCGTTGAATACGAAGTCGTTGAGCTGTGGCGTGTCGTCGACGAGCGTGGTCAACGGACCATGGTCACGTGCCCAGGTGTCGTCACTCAGGGTGATCGCAAACAGCAGGTGGTCGGCCGGTGCACCCAGCGCAGTCAATCGTTCACGGATGTGACCCGCATGCTCGGGGGAAGCGCAGACATTGAGTAGCGGTTGCCGACGCGCGATACGCGCACCGATGTCGGCGAAAACCGGGTACACACGATCCAGAAGCGGCAGCCAGTCCGTTTGCTCGTGTGGCCAGGTGAGCATCACCGCGGACTGCGGCTCCCACTCGGCCGGTAGCCGCGGGCGGGGCGGCAGGGTCATGTCAGCGATGGACCACGACGTCGATGACGCGATCGCTCTCGAAATACACTGTGTAGCCCGCGTACACCCAGCGTGTGATCGGCGGCTCACCGACCGCCGGCTTGACCGACGCCGGTTCACCGAAACGGGCTTTGACCGCATCCATCGTGGCACCACGCGTGGGTCGTGCCACACCGCTGGCGGCGTTGGTCGGTGCGGACTCTATGGCTTCGAGAAGCAGGGTGTCGGCATGGGCAGTCACAACGCAAGCGGTGACCAGTACAAAAGCGATGGACAGGACTTTCATCAGGGTACTCCGGTCTGGCGGTGGCGGTGTGCCTGGCTGCCCGGTAGGGGCGGCCCTCGTCGTCGCGCAGTGTAACGTCGAAAACCGGTATCACAACAGGCTTGTTGTGTCGGCTGTGCCACGTGGTACGCAGCCGCTTTGTGTTCTAATGTCGCCATGTTTCACCCCCTGTCCCTGTTCATCGGGCTTCGCTACACGCGGTCGCGGCGCCGGAACCATTTCATCTCGTTCATCTCGTTCATTTCCACACTCGGTATTGCGCTTGGTGTAGTCGTGCTGATCACGGTGTTGTCGGTGATGAACGGTTTTCACAAGGAGGTGCGCGAGCGCATCCTCGGCATGGCGTCGCACGGTGATATCCAGGCCATCGACGGGCGCATGCAGGACTGGCCGGAAGCGGTGCGCCTGGCGCGGCTCAATCCACACGTGCTCGGCGCGGCGCCGTACATCGAAGGGCAGGCCATGTTGAGTCACCAGCGCGAAGTGACGGGCGCGATCGTGCGTGGTGTCGATCCGCAACTCGAACCACAGGTCGTCGACGTCGGTTCCCATATGGTCTACGGATCTTTGGACGATCTCGAGGCCGGTGCTTTCAAAGTCATCCTGGGGCGTGAGTTGGCCAACGTACTTGGCGTGACGGTCGGCGACAAGGTGACCGTGATCGTGCCGCAGATCACTGTGACCGTGGCGGGCAGCATGCCGCGGCTCAAGCGTTTCACGGTGTCGGGTGTTTTCGAAGTGGGCATGGGCGAATACGACCGCGGCGTCGCCATCATTCACATTCGCGATGCGGCGGTGCTGCAGCGCCTCGACGATGCCGTCAGCGGTGTCAGACTGCGCATCGACGATGTGTGGAAGGCGCGGGAGATCGGCTTCGAACTCGCGGGTACGCTGCCGGGGCGTTACCGGGTTCTGAACTGGACCGACTATCACCGTAACTTCTTCGCCGCACTGAAGATGGAAAAACGCATGATGGGCCTTTTGCTGTTCTTCATCGTCGTGATCGCGGCGTTCAATATCGTGTCGACATTGGTGATGATGGTCGTCGACAAGCAGAGTGATATCGCGATCCTGAAGACCTTCGGTGCTTCGCCCGGCCAGGTCATGCGGGTGTTCATCGTGCAAGGTGCGACGCTCGGCGCGATTGGTACAGCGCTGGGTGTCGCCGCCGGTCTCGCTCTGGCGTTGAATATTGAGTCGGCCGTGGCGGCCGTCGAACAGATGTTCGGGATCCGGTTCATCGACCCGAGCGTCTACTACATTGCCAAGCTGCCGTCGGACGTGCAGTCGCTGGATGTCATTCTCGTCGCTGCCGGCTCGTTCCTGCTCAGCCTCCTGATGACGCTCGCGCCCGCGTGGCGCGCGTTCCGCACACAACCGGCCGAGGCGCTGCGCTATGAATGATGTCGCAGTGCTCAGCTGTTCGGCGATTACGCGACGCTTCACCACGGGTCCCAACGTGATCGAGGTGCTTGCAGGGGTCGACTTCGTTCTTGCGCGTGGCGAACAGGTCGCCATCGTTGGCGCCTCGGGATCCGGCAAAAGTACCTTGATGCACTGCCTGGGCGGTCTCGATGCGCCGAGCAGCGGTGATGTGCGCCTGATGGGCGCACCCTTCAGCGACATGGACGAGAAGACCCGCGGTCGCATGCGTAATCAGGCGATTGGCTTCGTGTACCAGTTTCACCACTTGTTGCCGGAGTTCAGCGCGCTGGAGAACGTCGCCATGCCGTTGCTGATTCGCGGTACGGCCGTGGCCACGGCGACAGCGCGCGCGATGTCGCTGCTCGAACGCGTGGGTCTCGGTGCGCGTATGCGTCACAAACCGGCGGAGCTCTCGGGCGGCGAGCGCCAGCGTACGGCCATCGCGCGCGCCCTGGTCACCAATCCGGCGTGCGTATTGGCCGACGAGCCGACGGGAAATCTCGATCGGCAGACGGCCGAGTCGGTCTACGAGCTGCTGCTCGAGCTCAACCGTGAGCAAGGTACGAGTTTTGTCATCGTCACCCACGACACGGATCTCGCGGCGCGTATGGATCGGATACTCACGCTACGTGACGGCGTGTTACACGACACGCAGGCAGCCTAGTCTTCCTTGCGGCGCTGACGTCCGTTGCGCGCGTGGAAACGCTTGAGCACGTGCCAGCGCCAATACAGCCGCATCGTGCCATAGCCGAGTGCGCCGAGCAGGATGCCGACCACGAGGCTGCCGAGATACAACGGCTTCCATATGGCCTGCAGCTCAGCGGTGATCCATTCCACCGAGAGATGGAATTCGCCGATGTTGGCCGGCCCGCCCAGCAGCCATGTGCCGATCAGGTAATTGAAGTAGAACACCGGCGGCATCGTGATGGGGTTGGTCAGCCACACGAGCGCTACTGAGATTGGCAGGTTGATGCGGAATACGATGGCAGAGAACGCCGCCGCCACCATCTGCGCGGGAATCGGGATCATGGCCCAGAACAACCCCGCGGCGACGCCGCCGGAAACCGATCGACGATTCAGATGCCATAGATTCTCATCGTGCAGCCAAGCCCCGAGATGCCGAAGGTATTTGTGCTTCTTCAGCGCCGCTGGGTCTGGCGTGTAACGCTTGATCAGGTGCCGTGGCATATAAGAGGTGCCGGGATGCGTCAGAATTGAATCATGCTTGGCTGCCCTTATGCTACAGCGGCAGCCGGGCAGGGGCGTTTAGTTTTTCTAGTTCAACAGCAGCTTATGACAGAATAACGGCGACCAGGGAAGTTGTCTGCTCGAGATATACACCGTTTTCCAGGGAGGGAGCATGGTGTTGGGTGTCGTGCTGTTCGCATCCGGGGTTCTGGTGCTCTACCAGCTGCCGGATCTGCCGGGCTGGGGTGTCTGCCTTGCGGTTGCGGTCGCCGCCGGTGCTTCGTCTTCGTCGGCTCGCATGCACCACGTGGCGCCGTTTCTGCTCGGCTTCGCTTGGGCGCTCGGCCACGCGCTGCTGACCTACCCGGATGCGTTACCGGAAGGCGTCGAACACGGCACCTTCGTCGTCCAGGGCGACGTCGTGTCGGTGCCCGAAACGCGTGATGGTCTCACGCGTTTCGCACTGCGCGCGCGCGCGCTCGGTCACGACGGCACGGTCTGGCACGGCGACTGGCGTCTGCGCCTGAGTTGGAAGGACGCGCCTGCACTGGCTCCCGGGGATGGCGTGGTGGTGTCCGCGCGACTGCGACACGTGCACGGCTTCGCAAGCCCCGGCGCCTGGGATTACGAAGGCTGGTTGTTCCGCCAGGGTATCCGTTATACCGGCTACGTCGTATCTGCGGCGGATCCGCAACATCTACCGCGGGTGACCGACGCTTGTTGTGCGCTGGACCGCTGGCGGCAGCGAATCGCGCACGGCGTCGATGAGCTGGATATCGACCGCGACAGTCGCGCCGTCATCAAGGCATTGAGCATCGGTGACCGCTCGGCATTGTCGCCGCGCCTGCGAGACGTGTTCGCAAAAACGGGCACGAGCCACCTCATGGCGATCTCGGGCCTGCACATCGGGTTGGTTGCGGGTCTGGGTTTCGCGCTGATATCCGTGCTGTGGAGACGCATCCCGCGGCTACCCGGCCGCGTGCCGACACGGGTCGCCGGGGCCGCCGGTGGCCTCGCGCTGGGTGCGGCGTATGCCTTGCTCGCCGGCATGACACTACCGACCCAGCGTGCACTCATCATGTTGACGGTGTTTGCCATCGCCCTGGTGGCGAGACGCCGTGGCCAGCTGCCGAACACGCTCGCCCTGGCCGCAGGGTGTGTACTGGCGTGGCAGCCCTCAGCCATTGTGACCGCCGGGTTCTGGTTGTCGTTCGGTGCCGTGGCAATCATTGCCATGACGCTGGCAAGAACGGGATCGCGACTGCGCTGGCGCCGCGTGATCGTCCTGCAGTTGGCACTCGGTATCGGGTTGTGGCCGCTACTGGTGGTTTTCGACCTGCCGACGGCGCCACTCGCGCCCGTGGTGAACCTGGTTCTCATCCCGGTGTTCGGGTTCACCGTCGTGCCGCTGTCCCTGGTCGGTGTGTCGCTGCTCTTGCCGTCGCCGGAGCTGGGTGCGGCGATGCTGGGCGTACTCGATCCGTGGATCAGCCTGCTGCTGAAATCGCTCGCGGCGGTGAGTCGACTGGAGGTGTCCGTGCACTGGCTGCCATTGCGAGACACGCTGTCCGCACTGGCAGTCGCGGCAGGCATGCTGCTGCTGTTGGCACCGAAAGGATTTCCGTTGCGCCTGTTGGCTCTGCCGATGCTGGCCATGCCGTGGCTGCCACGCGGCGATTCACCGGAATCCGGCGGGTTCGTGCTGCATGTGCTCGACGTCGGACAGGGCCTCAGCAGCGTGATTCAGACCGCGCGCCATACCCTGGTGTTCGATACCGGACCCGCCTACCGCTCCGGATTTGCGACGAGTTCGGCAGTACTCGTGCCGTTTCTGCGTAGCATCGGACGCACTCACATCGATCGCCTGGTCGTGAGCCATGGCGATATCGACCACGCCGGCGGCATCGGCGAACTCGTCGCCGACATGCCGGTGCGGCAGTTCGACAGTGGAGAACCCGGGAGGGTGTTCGGGCACAGTACAGCGTGCCGCGCTGGTGACGGCTGGCACTGGGATGGCGTCGAGTTTCGTTACCTGCATCCGGCAGCCGGTCAAGCGTTGTCCGGCAACGATGCGTCGTGCGTATTGCGTGTGTCGACGCCGACCGCGAGTGTACTGCTGACCGGCGACATCGAACGTCGCGTGGAACAGCAGCTGGTGACCACCGCCGCCACCCTGCGCAGTGACATCGTCGTCGCGCCACACCACGGCAGCCGGAGTTCATCCAGCGAGGCATTTGTCGCTGCGACAAACGCCAACGTCGTGATATTCGCCAACGGCTGGGCCAATCGCTACGGGTTTCCGGCTGCCGAGATCGAGCAGCGCTGGCGCAGTGCAGGAGCAACGCCGATCAGCACGGCGACGGCGGGATCGGTGTCATTCACCATTCGGCCCGATGCAGGGATCGGCGAACCACAATGCCGGCGCGTGCACAATCGCCGCTTCTGGTGGCACCGCGGAGGTTTAGCCGAGGGCTGCCATGCAGTATCATCGCGCGGTCGGCAAAACGTCCCGTAGAAGGCGGCGCCGTGCCCAGAGTCGCCAACACCAGAGGACCCGAAGACGTGCTCGAACTCGTGAAAGCCGGCGGATGGCTGATGTGGCCCATCATCGCCTGTTCAGTGATAGCGATGGCGATCGTGGTCGAGAGATTGTGGGCCTACCGCAGGGGCAAAGTGCTGCCGACCAACCTGGTCGCGCAGATCTGGCAGTTGCACCAGAACAAGCAGTTGACCAATGCCCATATCGCCACGGTGCGCAAGAAGTCGCATCTGGGCCGCATGCTCGCGGCGGGACTGGTCAATCGTACGCATTCGCGCGAGGTGATGAAGGAAGCGATCGAGGAGGAAGGGCGGCAGGTCGTTCATGAACTCGAGCGCTACCTGAACACCCTCGGCACGATTGCCAATATCACGCCGCTACTTGGCCTGCTCGGCACCGTGATTGGCATGATCAAGGTGTTCACGGCGATTTCGAGCGCCGGGGTCGGTAATCCCACGGTGCTCGCCGGGGGTATCTCCGAGGCACTGATCACGACAGCGGCAGGCCTGTCGGTCGCGATTCCGGCCGTGATCTTTCACCGTTATCTCAGCGGCCGCGTCGATCGCATCGTCGTGCGCATGGAAGAGCAGGCGTTGAAGCTGATCGAAGTCATGCACGGCGAGCGGGAGCAGTGATCGATGAACCTGCGCCCGCGTCGCTCGGAACCACCACGTGTCGATATCACGCCGTTGATCGACGTGGTGTTCCTGATGCTGATCTTTTTCATGGTGTCGACCACGTTCGACAAACAGAGTCAGCTCAAGGTCGATCTTCCCGAAGCCAGCAGCAGTGAAGTCAGCGAGCCCAATCCGGACAAGATCGACATTACAATCGATGCCGAGGGCCATTACTACGTCAACGAGCGCGAACTCGTGCAGCACACACCCGAGATGCTGCATCGGACACTGCTGAAGATCGCGGATGGTCGATCCGATTTGCCCGTTGTCGTTACCGGTGACCGCAAGGCACCGTTGCAGTCGATGATGACAGTGCTAGACGTTGCCGCACAGCTTGGTTTGACGCGTCTGAGCTTCGTCGCGCGCAAGACCGACGCCGTAATCGAATAGCCGGCCACGATCGCCGTGCTGCGCATCGATCGCTACTGGCACTCACTGAATCCCGTCGCCATCGTCCTGTTTCCGCTCGCGGTCGTGTTCGGCGTCGTGGTAACGCTGCGACGGTGGGCGTATCGCTTGCGCTTACGGCGTGTCAGCCGTTTCCCCGTCCCCTTGATCGTCGTCGGCAACATCACGGTCGGCGGTACGGGTAAAACGCCGCTGGTGATCTGGCTTGCGGACTACCTCGTGCGCCAGGGCTGGCGCCCCGGCATCGTTTCGCGTGGTTATGGTGGTGGGGCACAACATTGGCCGCAGCAGGTGAGGGCCGACAGCGACCCAGCGGTCGTCGGCGACGAGGCCGTGATGCTCGCGGCGCGGACGCGCCGACCGATGTGTGTTGGCCCCGATCGCCCCTCCGCCGTGGCGGCACTGCTCGCGCATACCGACACGAACATCGTGATCTCCGATGACGGCCTGCAGCATTATGCCTTGGGGCGCGATATCGAGATCGCGGTAGTCGATGGCGAGCGCCGTCTCGGCAACGGTCTGCTGATGCCTGCCGGGCCGTTGCGCGAGCGCGCCGGGCGTCTGCGCCGTGTCGACCTTGTCGTGGTGAACGGCCAGGGCGGGGAGGGCGAGTATTCGATGAAGATTCATCAGCCCGGTGTGCGCAGTCTGCATGGCGATACGCGGCAGACGCTCGAAGCGTTCGCTGGCCGGTCGGTGCATGCGGTTGCGGGCGTCGGCAATCCCCAGCGATTCTTCGACCTGCTGCGTCGGCACCGCGTCACGGTCAACGAGCACGTGTTTGCCGATCATCACGCCTTCGTCGAGCGTGATCTGGCGCTGGAGCCGGCATTGCCGATCCTGATGACCGAGAAAGATGCCGTAAAATGCCGCAGATTGGCCTGTCGCGATTGCTGGGTGGTCCAGGTGGATGCGCAGCCCGACGCGGCGTTCGTTCTTCGTCTGAACAGTATTCTGAAGGAAATCTCCGATGGACAAGAAGCTTCTGGACATCCTCGTGTGCCCGATCTGTAAAGGTCGCCTCGTTTACAAAAAGGACGCTGCCGAACTGATCTGTAAACTCGATCGCCTGGCATTTCCGATCCGCGACGGCATTCCCGTGATGCTGGAGCAGGAAGCACGCGAATTGCCCGCCGACGAAGAAGTCACCGGCTGAACATGCGCGCTTTCAAGGTGGTGATCCCGGCGCGTTACGCATCGCAGCGTCTGCCGGGCAAGCCGTTGCTCGATATCGCCGGTAAGCCGATGATCCAGCATGTTTACGAACGCGCGTGTGAGAGTGGCGCGGGTGATGTCGTGATCGCAACGGACGACGATCGTATTCGCGCTACGGCGGCGGGATTCGGTGGCCAGGTCTGCATGACCTCAGCGGAACACAGCAGTGGCACTGATCGCATCGCCGAGGTGGTGACCCAGCTCGGCTGGCCCGACGACACGCTGATCGTCAACCTGCAGGGCGATGAGCCGCTGATGCCGCCGGTATTGCTGTCCCAGGTCGCTGTCACGCTCGAAGAACACAGCGATGCCGGCATGGCGACGCTCGCCGTACCGCTCGACAGTACGCAGCAACTGTTCGATCCCAACTGTGTCAAGGTGGTAACAGATCACGCGGGCTATGCACTCTATTTCAGCCGCGCGACCATTCCGTGGAAGCGGGATATGTTCAAACGGGATGCGACGGCGGAATCCGCTTGGCTCGAAGGCATTCACCGCCACCTGGGGATCTATGCCTACCGCGCGGGGTTTCTCACCCGTTACGCCAGCTTGCCCGTTTCGCCCATCGAGCGCATGGAGGCACTCGAGCAATTGCGTGTGCTGTGGAACGGGGGCCGTATCGCGGTCGATATCGCACAACATGTGCCGCCTGCTGGCGTCGACACGGCAGAGGATCTCGCCAGGG
>JAGRHA010000140.1 GCA_020445205.1 Gammaproteobacteria bacterium | reverse complement strand
TCACACTTCGGTAGCGCACTTCGCGGCGTGACGTGCATACGCGGAACCGCGCATTGCGTCCGCAGCCAGCCACCTTCCGATGCCGCTCAACGCGTCTGCTTGGGCTTCTCGACGCCAAGCGTCTTCATGCGATAGGTCAATGTCGACGGTTTGATGCCTAGGAGTGCGGCCGCACCGTCCGGGCCCCACACACGCCAATCGGCATGTCGCAGCGCCGCGATCATGTTGGCTTTCTCGTGTTCGCGCATCTCGGCATCGGTGACGAACGCCGTCTGCTCGTCGCTTGCTGGACGTGGCGCCGGCACCGCGACGTCGCCAGGATCAGTGGGCATCGCGAGATCGAAGCGAGCGCGAGTGCCGCTACTGAGGATCACGGCGCGTTCGATGACGTTCCGCAGCTCCCTGATGTTGCCAGGCCAACGGTGCGCCATCAGCTGTCTGGCTTGCTGCTTGGACAGCCGCATGCGATCACGCCCCAAGTCCGCGCAGATGCGCGTGAGGAAGTGCTCGGCGAGCGGCGCAATATCCTCTCGGCGATCACGCAATGGCGGAACCACGATCGGAAACACACCCAGGCGGTAGTACAGGTCCTCGCGGAAGATACCTGCCTTCACATCTGCCTCCAGATCCCGGTTGGTGGCAGCCACCACCCGCACGTCAACCTTGATCGTGCGATCGTCGCCGACCCGTTCGAATTCTCTTTCCTGCAAGGCGCGAAGCAGTTTGCCCTGCAGGTCCAGCGGGATCTCGCCCACCTCATCGAGGAACACTGTGCCGCCGTCGGCCAACTGCAAGCGGCCGATGCGATCACGATGTGCGCCCGTAAACGCGCCTTTGACGTGACCGAAGAACTCACTCTCGAACAACTCCTTCGGTATCGAGGCGCAGTTCACTTTGACCAGCGACTTGCCGGCGCGCTCGCTGTGCTCGTGGATGGCCCGCGCGACCATTTCCTTTCCTACACCTGATTCGCCGAGGATCAGCACGTTGGCTGGCGTCGGCGCCACCGCCTCGATCTGACCCATCGTGCGTCGCAACGCCATGCTCGACCCGATGATCTGGCCAAAATCACCGCCTGACTTGATCTCGTCGCGGAGGTAGTCGCGCTCCTGCTCCAGTAGATCCTTGAGTTGCTTGATCTCCCGATACGCGGCCTCACGTTGGCGTTCGATGTCCTTGCGTTCCGAGATATCGCGGAAGACCACGACGGCACCTTGAATCTCTCCAGCGTTGCAGATCGGCGTGCTCGTGTATTCGACTGGCACCGCGGACCCGTCCGCGTGCCAGAACACTTCGTCGTCGACGTGATGTACTTCGCCGTCCTGCAACGCGGCGTAGATCGGACATTCGACCTGTGGATACGGCGAACCATCTGCATGCGAGTGATGGTGAGTGGCATGCGCAGGCTTGCCGATGACCTCTTCCGGCTGCCAGCCCAGGATGGTCTTGGTGGCAGCATTGCCGAAGGTTGCCCTACCGTCCTTGTCGAGCCCGTAGATCCCCTCGCCTGCCGCATTCAGGATCAACTCGTGCATGGTGCGCAGACGCCGCAACTCATCGAGCGCCCGATCCAGATCCGTGTTGCAGGTGGCCGCCAGACAGAGCCCGAGCGTGCCCGAGCGCGACCGGACGGGCCATGCCGCCAGCAGACCCTCGGTGGTGGCGTCGACGCCTTTCAGCGAAACCGGGGTGTCGTGTAGCGGCGCCTCGCCGCGCATCGCGTCGTGCAGTTGCGCCACGAGCCCGGGAGTGTGTTCGAGATCCAGGATCTCTGACAGCGGCAGCACCAGCCCGTCAGCCGCCGGCAGGAGGCCAAGTCGCACGCACCAGCCGTGGCTGGCCTGGCGACAGACGAGCGCTTCATCCAGCGTCGCCAGCAACGTCGGCGCACTGCGAAACAACCAATCTTCCATGACGTCCTCCGCGGTTTTTTGAGGATTCGGCCACAAAATTCTGAGTTCCACAAGTTTTTG
>JAGRHA010000139.1 GCA_020445205.1 Gammaproteobacteria bacterium | reverse complement strand
GTCACCGATCGAATCGCCCAACGGCGGATGCGTGAAGAACGTCGGCGGCGCCTCACGCACCGTGCTCGCGAGCAAGCCTCTTCCTGGTGAACTCGTCATTCGGGTCGGACGTCTCGGCGGCGGGTTGTGCCACCGGCGTCAGTGTCGCGGCGAGCTGCTTCGTGGCCTGGGTGATCGCGGCCAGCGGCTCGTTCGCGTCGTCGATGCGTGCGGCGAGCACCAGCGCCGCCTGACCCATCGGCGTGCCCAGAGTTCCGGCCTGCACGAGTGCGGCGCGGGTTGCCTCAAGCACCGAACCGATCGGGGCTGAGACTGCACGCGCCACGACCGCCGGGGGTGCAGGCTTACGCCGCGGCCGGGAAGGGCTGCACTCCTCGCACATTGAGCGACGACGGCCTCTGCCACTCTGAAGAGGCAAAGACGCGCCACACTTCGCACACGTCCGCATCTCAACCCACCAATGCCAGTTGTTCGTTGCCCCCGCGGTTGCCGCGCTTCTGGTTACATCCCCAGTGCGTGAGCCGCAAGTTCACCGGATCGTCCGACCCGCCCTTGGAACGGGGGATGATGTGGTCGACCGACGGCCCGCGGCGACTGCCCCTGGTGCCCGACTTCAGCGTGATATCGACTCTGCGGTGGCAGATCGCACAGCGGTCGCCGTCGCGCTCGACGAGGTAGATAAGTAGCCCCTTGCGGTAGTTCGCCCCGCGGTACTGCCCATCGACGTACTCAGTGGCTGCCGCGTAAAGCCCATTCCCCCGCTGGCGTGCGACCTCGAGTTGAACCAGGTAGCGACACTCATCCGAGCAGTAGCAGGCGCTAGGTGATCGGCCGCAGAATAGCCGTCCGCACACTTTGCACTTGCGGAACCAGACGCGGGACCGGGGCGACTTCGGAGGCTTCGGGGTCGCGGCGCGGGCGCTTGCTGCTTCGCGGGAGATCCACACGCCTTGGCATTTCTTCGAGCAGAACCTGCCGCCCGTGTTGCCATCCCGCCGCTTGAAGTCGCTGGCCTTGCGGTAGAACTCAGCGCCGCATATCTCGCACTGACCACGAACGCGGTTCGACATAGTCGCTCTGGCATGATCTTGCGAGCACTTCAACGAGCAGAACCGAGCACGACGCCTCTTAGCATCGAACGTCTCGCCGCACATTTCACACTTGCTATCAAATGCTCGCTGCCGTGCCCGCTGTCGCGTCAGACACGTCCGCGCGCGCGCCGTGGCGCCCGGGTTTCCGTAGTCGGACGATGATAAGTGCGCCTCGACGCCGCACCCGCACGCGCAAGCAACGATGAGCCTGCATTTCGCGCATCGAGTCCCTTTACATCTTTTGCCGCATCGTTCGCAGGCGTTGGGATAACGCGACTTGCGCTGGCTTTGGGCTACGTTTATCACCGTTGACTCCTGCTGATATCAGGGGTTGGCAGACCCTCAGCAGTTACAGCTGCTGGGGGTCACTTATTCGATTTGCGCAAGTGCGCAAATCTTCAGCGCCGCGTCTGTAGTGGGAAAGTCCCCACCCAAAAAGATGAACCCGACTTCTGTCGTTCACCAGTCGCGGCTGGTGGCGGGT
>JAGRHA010000138.1 GCA_020445205.1 Gammaproteobacteria bacterium | reverse complement strand
GATTCGGGGCCGGCACGCGTGAGCGATGAAGTGACGGCCGCGTCGCCGGTGATCCACGTTGCCGCTGCGGCATTGGTCGATGCACAGGGTCGCGTGCTACTTGCACAACGCCCGGAGCACGCACACCAGGGTGGGTTGTGGGAATTCCCGGGTGGAAAACTCGAGCCTGGCGAACGCATCGAGCAAGGGCTTGCCCGCGAACTGCGTGAAGAGCTGGGGATCGACCTCGTGGAGCATCGACCGCTGATCCGCATCACCCATCACTATCCGGATCGCAGTGTGCTGCTCGATGTTCATCGTGTCGCACGATGGTGCGGTGAAGCGCACGGCCGCGAAGGTCAGCCTTTGTGCTGGGTCGAACCCCGCAGGCTCGGTGATTTTGCCATGCCGCCCGCTGACGTCCCCATCGTCGCGGCACTCACCTTGCCGTCGAGCTACCTGATCACACCACCCGATTTCGGCGATGAGGCGCACTTTTTCGCCGCACTCGAAGCGAGTCTCGTGCGTGGCGCGCGATTGTTGCAGCTACGTTTGTTCGATATCGACGATACGGTGTTGCGGCGTGTCGGCACGGCGGTATGCCAGCGCTGCCATGAACATGGCGCTCGCGTGCTGCTGAATGGCAATGCCGACCTCGCGCAGGCCATCGGGGCCGATGGCGTGCACCTCAACAGCCGCCTGCTCGCTGCCAGCTCGCGGCGGCCCGTCACCGCCGGTCAGCTGCTTGCCGCATCCTGCCATTCGCCCGAGGATCTGGCGAAAGCCGCTGATATCGGAGCGGATTTCGCATTGCTGTCGCCGGTCTTGCCGACCCGCAGTCACCCCGATGCCGAGCCTCTGGGGTGGCAACGCTTCCGTGCCTGGGTGGATGAGGCGAGGCTGCCGGTGTACGCCCTGGGCGGCATGTCCCCGGCATTGCTCGATACGGCCTTCGCACACGGTGCCCAGGGCATTGCCGCGATCCGCGGTCTGTGGGCAGACGACGCGTGACGGCCACGGGGCGTTACTGGATCTTTTTCGTTATCGTCGCGGTCGGTCTCGCGTTGAGCTGGGGTCAGGTTGGCCGCAAGACCCATCGCGTCCTCGGTGATCAGCCCGTCGAATGGTTGCCTGTGGAAGCGGGCTGTGTGCCCATGCAGTCGCCGTGCGCTGCGATGGCCGGTACACGTGCCATGGTGCTTGGGCCGGCACGCGGTGGTCTGGTATTGAAGCTGCTTGGCTTGGATGAGCGCAGCGTCCTCGCTGTCGAAGCCTCGCTGATGGACGCGGGCGGAAGCGTGCTGCAGGAACGCACGTTGCAGCCGTCTGCCGCGGGATGGCTACTGGGGTTGGAAAACACCTCTGCTGCGCGCCTGCGCATCACGGTGGTCGGACCACGGCTGAACAGCGTCGCGGAGTTTCCGCTTGCTACGGACGGGGTTACTGCTCGTTGATGTCGGAGGTGGCCGGATCGCCGGGTATCCGGTTTTCCTCGCTCAGCCACTCGCCGAGGTCGATGAGTCGGCAGCGTTCGCTGCAGAAGGGGCGCCAGCGCGCCTCGGCATTCCAGGTCACGGACTTGCCGCAGGTCGGACAGGCGACTTCGAGCAGTTCGTCAGACATCACGCTTCAGATCATGCAGATGCTTAGCGAAAAGTCGACGCTTTGGTCGACCTGGAGCGGGTGCTGCCAATCGGCACAATCCAGGAAGCGAACACTGAAGCGATGTTTGCCGCCGCTGATCTCGGCGTACATGCCGGCGCTGGACGGGATGCCGACGCGCACGAGCTGCGCGGCGACGTTTCCCGGCAGCGACTGCTGGTAAAAACCGCTGGGCGCTGATTCGGTGCTCGGTACGGCGCTGCTGCGAATGAGTTTGAGCAGCAGGTCGACCGCCGCATGCACGGCCACGACCTCGTTGCGCCACTCGGCAAGATGCGCATCGCGCGTCTGTTCGGCCGTTCTGAGCCAGTAGTGGAACTGCGGCAGGTCGAAATCGAATGCCCCGCCGGGGATGCTGCTGCGTTGCACAATGCTGGCCAGGAAATCGTTGTTGCGCAATGCCTGCGCAAGCTGGCCATTGACGTTGCGAACGCCCTGGCAGGAATCGCTGAGGTCTTCGAGGATGGCATTCAGGCGCTCGGTATCGACGCCCGGTGAGTTCGCCATGCGCGACAAGGATTGCCGATATCGCTCGAGTTCCTTCAACAGCTCCGACTTGATGTCGGCGCGCGACAGCACATTAGCGATGTCCAGAAGCGCCGCCACGGCAGCGCGCGCATGCCATTCGTCGACATGCTGCCTATGGAAATCGAACTGCTCGAACAGGTGCGACAGGCGCAGCCATGTGCGGCATTTCTCGTTCAGCGGGTGCTCGAATATCGTGGTGTCAGCCAACAGCGCGTCCTTGATGGTAAGAGCGACCCGGTCTGTACGTCGGACGGGACCGGATAGGTTAACAGGACGGCAACGTCAGCGACGCGTCACCGGGGCGGCCGATTCTGCCGACCGCAAGGATCCGATGGGACGCGCCGCGTGCCTGCGGAAACGTAAACGCAACCGGCGGCATGCAAACCGTCTTGCAACATGCTACCGCGTATTGTCGGCCAGCACGCCCTCGCGGGTAAAGCGGCAGCGATTCAATGTTCGACTTGGTGCAGATATTTTTCGTGCAGGTGTTCGACGGCGGCATGCAGTTGCGCGATCGAGCCGTCGTTGCAGATCACATCGTCGGCAGCGTTCAGGCGTGTCTCGCGGTCGACCTGGGTGGCGAGAATTGCATCGATACGTGCGTCATCGAGACTGTCGCGTTGCGCGACGCGGCGGCGTTGCAAGGTTTCGGGCACGTCGATCACGAGTACGCGGTCGACGAGTGACTGCTGGCCGGTTTCCAGAAGCAAGGGGATGACGAATATGACGTAGGGCGCATCCACCGCGGACGCACGCTCGAGCATGCCCGCACGTATGCGCGGGTGCAGGATCTGCTCGAGCCGTTTGCGCGCCTCGGGGTCGGAGAAAATGCGCTCACGCAGCGCCGCGCGGTCGAGGCGTCCGTCTGCGCCGAGGAGGTGTGTGCCGAACGCGGCGGCGATTTCGCGCAACGCGGGCTGGCCTGGTTCCACGAGTTCGCGGCTGAGCAGGTCGGTGTCGATGACCGCGGCACCGAGGGTGGCGAAATGAGCGCTCGCAGCAGATTTGCCGCTGCCGATGCCGCCCGTCAGGCCGATCTTCAGCACACTCAGGCGAGCCCCGTCAGCTGTAGGTATTGCGCCGTGATGGGTTCACCCCACAACAGAGCGATGAACCCCGCGACGGCGAGATACGGACCGAACGGGATAGGGATCTGTCGGTCGCGTCCACGCAAGACGATGAGACTGATACCGACGATGGCGCCGACCAGCGACGACAGCAGAATCACCAAAGGCAACATCTGCCAGCCAAGAAAGGCGCCGAAAACGGCGAGCAGTTTGAAATCACCGTATCCCATGCCCTCGCGCCCCGTGATCAGGCGAAACACCTGGAACACGAACCACAGCACCAGATATCCCGCCGCAGCGCCGATGACGGCGGAGGTGATATCAGTAAAGGTGCCGCCGATGTTGATCAGCAGGCCGAACCAGACCATCGGCAAGGTCAGTCGGTCGGGCAGCAGTTGTTCGTCGAGATCTATGACGGTCAGCGCAATCAACGTCCACACCAGGACGAGTGCCGCGAGTGCCGCGGTGGTTGCGCCGAAATACCACACCACGAGCAGGCTCAGCAAGCCGGATACCGCTTCCACGATCGGGTAGCGAACGCTGATCGGCGTGCCGCATTGACTGCAGCGTCCACGCAGGAACAGGTAGCTCAGTACGGGGATGTTCTCCCACGCGCGGATGCCGTGGCCGCAATGCGGGCACGTCGACGGTGGGTCGATGAGATAG
>JAGRHA010000137.1 GCA_020445205.1 Gammaproteobacteria bacterium | reverse complement strand
CCATCCACAGATTTCCCTCGTTTATCCACAGGCTTGTTCACAAGATGTTGTGGTTGACACGGTCCAAACCGCGTATATATTGTGACCAGAGTCTGGGCGCGAAGACGGCCAGCCGTTGTACAGGGGGGAGTCACGTGATCGAAGGAGTCAGACCTTTACTCAGGGCCTGTGGGCTTGTCGGGATCTTCACTGTCTCCCTGTTCGCAGCGGAGGGTGCATTGGCCTTCACGAACGGCTGGCAGGGCGGAACCGCCGTTTCGGCCAAACGCGGAACGTTTCGGCCGGTCGGTCGGACCACGCGCCAAGTGGCGCCGGTGACACGCTGGCGGCCACATGCCAACAGTGGTTACGGTTATCGTGGCATGCAACCCACCGCGCGGGTGGCTTATCCGCTGGGTCTGCCGGCACCTGCGCCGACGTCGCGGTTCGCCGTTGTACCTCGCAATTCGCCATGGGAGAGTGACGCTTTCGGCCGCCGGTTCCGGCCGCACGATACCGAGGCGACCGCGAGCATCGATACGACACCTGCAGTCGCTCCGGCGCAGCAGGCTGCTGTTCGCAGCGCCCAATTCAGGCCCGCACCCGCCAAACGCAAACAGGCGTACGAACAGGTATATGCGGGCGCAGCGAGTTCATCGCAATACTATCCATCGTCGTACGGCGTGCGCAGCTATATGCCCGCGTCGCCGTTCGCTTCTTATAGCGGCTACTGGCCGTTGCAGTAATCGGAGCGATGTAGTGAAACGCGCGTGGTCGATGCACTGCGCGCGGCATTGCTGTCGTGGACGATTGCCGGGGCAATCGCATTTTGACGAGGTCTAACATGAAAAGGACGATACAAGTTGTTGTGAGCTGTGCGATTGTCACGGTTTGCACAATGGGCGGCGCCGCCAAGGCGCAAGGTCTCGGGCAGCAGTGGCGGCCGGCCATGGAGCCGATGCCGATGCAGGCGTACCGCGCCACGGTGCAGCAGCGTGTGGCCAATGTGCCGTCGTTTCGTCCGCGCTCGGCGAGCCTCGCGCAACGCTACACGGACGTGCAGCGCGGCATGAGGCCGGTCGCGCCGCGCTACGCGCGCTCATCCTGGACGACTGTGGCGCCACAGCCGCGGCATTATCCGGCGATGTACGGTCCGCAGTATGCGGCGCCGGCCTGGTCGCCGCCGCCGACTTGGGGGGCCCCGTTCGGCCAGATGGCGCAGGCGTGGCAGGCGCCTGTTCCGATGTTTGCGCGCCAGTTCGCGTGGCGGCCGGCAGCCGAACCATGGGCGGCTTATCCGGTTGGTCCGCAGCCACAGCATGCGTTACCCGTGCAGCGTCCCATGGTTGACTACGGCGAATTCGGCCCGGCGTCTGCAGCCGCTGCCTACGGTGGTGGCGCCTATGGGGCTTGGCGTCCGGTCGCGCCGTATCAGGCGACGACGGCTGGCCCAGGCTGGGCTCCCGCATGGCAGAGACCTCTGCGGGCTGCGGCGCCGATGCATGGCATGTACCCGGCGGACGCACGCGTCAGTGCTGTCGGTATGTGGCGCCCGCAACCGTTTGCCGCGACCTCGCCGTCACCGCGCCAGGTCGCCGCCTTCCGACCACTGGCGTACGGCAGACAAGTGCCTGACCAGCGCCTGGCGGCGCGTCCCGTAGCGCGTGAACAGCAGCGCCTGCCGGGTTGGGTGACGACGTATGCCGACAACGAGCTGTGTCACTGGTGCAGCGGCTCCTGACAGTCGGCAGCAGCCAACATGATCACTGTCATCGGCAGTCTGAAAGGTGGGTCGGGAAAGAGCACGGTCACGTTCAATCTGGCCGTCTGGCTCGCGCTGGCGGAACGCAAGGTGGCTGTCATCGATGCCGATCCGCAGGCAACGCTCACCGACGTTCTCGATGTACGGCGCGAGGAGGCATTCGAGCCGAGTGTCGAGCTGCTGCCGGCCACGGCGCTGACGGACAAGGCCCAGCGGTCGCCGTATAGTGACATCCTCGTCGATGTTGGCACCGCGTCGATGGACAATCTGCGCCAGGCCCTATCGATCGCTGATCGTATCCTTGTGCCTGTACCGCCGAGTCAGGCGGACATCTGGTCGACCCAGCGCTTCCTGCGCTTTCTCGAGACCATCGAGCGCAAGGGCAAGGCGGAGGTGCTTGGCTTCATCAACCGTGCTGATACCCACCGTGCGGTACGCGAATCCGACGAAGCGGCAGCAGCACTGGTCTCGCTGCCCGGGATCCGGCACCTGAAGCCGCGCCTGTCGCAGCGCACGGCGTATCGACGTTCCTTCAGCGAGGGCCTGGCGGTTTTCGAGCAGGAGCCGCGCGGCAAGGGTGCGGCCGAGTGGAACGCGTTGGCGGCTGTGCTGTACTCCGACATCCTCGGCTGATCGTCGATGCCCGCGGGGATCCTGTTGAGCGTCCTCGGTTGGTTTGCCAGCCACCTGATTTTGTTGACGCTTGCCGGTTTCGTGGCCGTCGGCATATGGATATTTGATGTGCAGCGCTGGCCTGACAGCGCAACAACGACAGTCATTCCCACCGATGCGGCGGCAGGCCGGGCGGCAGATGGGGTCACGGTCGAGCGCGTGCCGCACGCCCCCGAGAAGGAGGCGGCACCTGCGGCCCGCGACGAACTCGAGAAACCGGCAACCGTCAGCGACGCCGGCCCGGCTTTCCGGCAGCCAGTGATGATCGGAGGCAGCATCCCCGTCTACGATCTCAAGGCACGTACCCCGCCCGCCGATGCGGCATTTCGTCCGGGCCATGCCGAAGATGGCCAGAATGCTGCCGTCGCAGCGCTGCCGCAGCAGCCGAATACCGCCGGGGAGCACAGCAGAGAGGCATCTTTGCAGCGAGCTCGCAGGGCATTCTGGGACGGTGAATTCGAAGCGGCCGAAGCTGCCTACATGGACTTGGTGGCCGTCTATCCCGAGGACGCGGACCTGTTTGGTGAATTGGGTAATCTGTACGAGGCGATGGGGCAGGAGGCGCTCGCACTGGATGCGTACTACGAAGCGGGGGTCCGTCTCAAGCGTGGTGATTTCCGCGAAAAACTGGACAAGGTTATTGAAATTTTTGAGAAAAAAGGTGATGACAGGTATCGCGATCTGAGTGTGGATTGATCTGGGTTTCGACGTTTCTATTACGCTCCTGCCGGGGTTTGTGGTAATTTGTTAATAGATACCATCAAACGATCGCCGGGGATGCATCGTGGCCGACACGAATGAGATCGCAGACATTGCTGTAGATCCGAATGCCGAGTACGCAAGACTGTCCGAGGTCTTCGAGTCCAGCGCGCGTCGTTGGGAACTCATCGTCTATCCGTCGCTGTTCGCCTTCATCATTCTGGCCGCTTACGGCTTCTACCTGATCTACAACCTGGCCAAGGACGTCCACTATCTGGCGATCAGCGTCGACTCGAATATGACGACACTGGCCGGCAATATGCAGAACGTGTCGGAAAACATGGGCCAGTTGACGGCCAACATCCGCGCGATGACGGTGACGATGGATTCGATCGATAACAAGGTCGCTACCCTTGAGCCTATGCTGGCGAACCTGGATTCGATGGACGGTGCGATACAGTCCATGACCCACGCCACCCACACGATGGGGCGAGCAACCCAGCACATGCAGGCCGATATGGGCCGTCTGAGCTACAGCGTGGGCCGGCCGATGTCGTTCATGAACGCGTTCATGCCGTGGTGAACTGACTGATCGACAGAACAGCAAAAAAGCCCCTATGGGGCTTTTTTTGTGCACGCGGGACGGCCGCGTAGATAGGCCGCCGACCGAGCCGCTCAGCTCTCGTGCTGCTCCTCGAACGAAATTGTGCTCGACGGTTCCTGCAGGAAATAGCCCTGGATGTAGTTGACGCCGACGTTCCAGAGAATCGCCAGACTGTTGGCATCTTCGACACCGCTGGCGATGGTCTTGTAGCCGGCCTCCTGCAGCCGCCGATTGATTTCCGACATCTTGTCCTGCTGCGCGGTGTCCGTCGCCAGTCCGCGCATGAGCTCCGGCGACAATTTCACCACGTCGACACTGAGGTGCTGCAGCAGGGCGTCGACCGAGTCGTACTCGCTGAAATTGTTGACGGCGATACGGCAATTGATCTTGCGCAGGCCATTGATGAGCTCTCGGGCCGGCCCCAGCGAGTGTCGCAGGTCGTTCTCGCGGAACTGGAACACCAGCCACGAGCCCTTGGCACGGAACTCGCGCAGGCAGTCGACAATCCACAACAGCATCGAATCGTCTTCGATGCCGGCGCGCGACAGGATGATGTAGAAGATGATCTTCTTGCCGTCGCGGCGGTGGCTCGCCAATTCGCGAATGGCGTTGCGCACGACCCAACGATCGACTTCGGCGAGTCGGCTCGCGTCACGCGCCGGTGACAGGAACTCGTCCGGTATCACCTCGTTACCCGATTCGTCGACCAGGCGCAGGTACACCGAGTAATTCTCGCGCGTGTCTCCCTGCAGGCTCACAATCGGCTGATACTTCAATCGGAATCCGTCGTTGGCCAGCGCGTTGTCGATGAGGCGGACCACAGCCGCGTCCGCCTCGGCCAGATGGCTGGTATCACCCGGAATCTCATCGTTGTAGAAGGTGACACGGTTTTCACCTTCGGAACGCGCAATGCCCGTGGCCCTGCACGAGCGATTGATCAGCTCGTGCGCCGTCAGCTCGCTGCTTTTCTCAGCGCGCGTCACGCCGATCGAATAGGTCGGTTTCAGCGGCGCGTCCTTGATGCTCTTGAAGGCATGCGCGCGCAGGTTGTGCAAACAGCGTTCGGCGATCTCGAGCACCGGCTCCTCGTCGTCGCACAGGATCATGAAATCGTGGTCACCGAAGCGTGCAAGCGTATGCGCGCGACTCGCCGAGACCGCCAGAATGCCCGCGGCCTCAGTCAGCATCCGTTCTGCACAATCGAATCCGCACGTCTCGCGGATCGTTGGGTAGTTGGTGATCGACAGCTGTACGAGGGCGTATTCGTGTGCATCCGAGTCCCGCGTGCCGACCACGGCCTCGAGCCGCTCCATGAACGATTGCCGGCTGAAGAACCCGGTCTGCGGGTCCTTGCTGGTCAACTCCTCGATCCGTTTCTGCAGCGCCAGGCTCTGGCTCTGGTCGCGGATCAGGATCTGCGTGCAATGCTCGCCGTCGATGCTGGCCGCGGAGAACTCCATTCTGGCCTGGAACGTCTTGCCCTCGGCCGTGACGCAGCCGAATTCTTCAGCATGTTTTCCGCTGTCGTCGACGGTGCGCAGAGCCGCCTTGAAGCGGCTGCGCGACTCGCCGTCGATCATGTCCATCATCGGCAGGCCATCGAGCTCATCCACGGACTCGTAACCGAAAAGGTCGAGGTATGCCTGATTGGTATTGAGGTACATCCCTTCGTGAACGTAGGCGATCGCATCACGCGAGCTTTGCACGAGCAGATTGCTGCGTTCGTCGACTTCGTCGAGCTGACGTTTGAGACGCTTGTTCTCGCGACGAAGCATCAACGTCTGGTGTTCGCGGCGTACGGCGAGGGCGATGTGGTCCTCGTCGGCGATGTCGATCAGGTCCTGTAGACCATGATCGATGGCGATGCTGCGCATGTCCGCAGGTTTCGTGCTCACCAGGATGATGCTGGCCGCAGGATTCTGCACTCGCACCTTGCCGATGGCCTCGATCGTCGAGATCGCGTCTGTGTCGGCGTTGATCACCACGAGTTCTGCGCAATCGCTGCCGAGCAACTGCTGCAGGCTTTCGATCGAGGCGGCCGTCTTGAGGTGTGCCGCCTGACCTTGGTTGCGCAACGCGTTGGCGAAACCGTCGGCGACACCGAGTTCACAGCCGACGACCAGCAGCTCGACCGGGGTCTCCGATGCGTCACCTGAAAGGGGCAGGGAGTCGGGGTCAGTCGCCAACATGGGAGGGCTTCCTTCGACGGCCGCGACGAGCGTCGCGCGTGAGCGACCACGCAACGGGGGAGGTTGCCGACATCGGCTTACAGATTGCCCCAAAGATCGCTGAATTCGTCTCCCGGGCGCTCACTGCTGTTCTGTTCCCCTTCGTCGGTGTTCACGGACTCGAAATGATAGCGGGCAAAGGCGCTGCTGAACTCTACCAGTTTCGTCAGACGGATGGTTTGTTCGCGACTGCCGATATTGAGTACCACATCGGCGCCCGTCGGTAGACTCATGGTGCTCATGATGAGGCTGGCCGTCGCATTGCTCGCGGGGTCGGTGTCGTTGATGACGAGACACTTGAACGACGGCGCTCTGCCGCGCGCCCCGGCTTTGCCGTGCTCGCGTACATCACCGGCTGCGCAACGCGTGGAAATCACCTCGAGGCCGAGATCCAGTGCCTGGTCATCGAGGCGCTTCATCCAACGGATCACGCCGAGACCGTAATTGCTGCGGTCGGACGGTGATTCGACGCCGATGAGTTCACCGATCTTCACTCTTGGAATACCGTCGCCCTGCCAGCGGATGCAGTAGCCACCGGCGCTTTCGTTGACGGTTTTGACCGCGTGCGTCACGTGCTCGGCCTCGGCGGGTGCGGGGCCCCCGGTACTCTCACCGAATTCCTCGAGCTGCGACACCGGTGTCGTCGATGTGTTGTCGAGCTGGGTGTCGGTGAACAGCGAGTCGGTCACGAGATCACTGTCGAGTGGGGCGAGGCAGACGTTTTCGAGGCTGCCCGTCGACCATCGGATCTTGCGTTGAGCACCGTCTTCGGGTGCGTTGGATTCCTCGAGTGAAAACACCGAGGTGCGCGTGGTCGAGTAGGGTGGTTGCTCCGTGGTCTGCAGGTTGCCATAGATCGCGTGCAGGCCAGCTACCACACGCAGATCGAAGTTCAACTTGGTGCGCACAAAGCGGCGGTCTGGGGGGCGGCTCCACGCCATGATCAACAGGCGCAGCAGTGGCCGCGTCACCGTCGCCTTGTCGGCTTGAACGCCAGTGCGCAAATCCCACGGTGCTTGCTCGAAATCGGAGCGCAGCTTCTTCAGCAGTTCGCGTACGTCGAGAATGGCGATGCGTTTGCCGGGCACCGGTGTGCGCAGCGAGTTGTGCATGGGTGCGGAATCGCTCCACAGGTCGACGTTGAAACGACCGAGGCTGGTGCCTCCGTCGTCCTCCGTGAGAATGGTCGTGAAACGCGACCAATCGTCGAGATGACCGAACAGCAGGCGTGCGTGGCTCTGCCGCAAGCGATGCGGCGTCGAGCTCGCGAATAGCATCAACCCCTTGAACAGGTCTTCGATCGTGGTGCTCGAATTGTGTTGCCGTCCGTCGTCCGCCTTGACCGGCACGCGATGGATATTGTTCTGCGATGCGTAGGCGTAGATGCTGTTGATTTCACGCCACATGCCGTCGGGCCAACCACTGTAGACGAGCGCATGTTGCAGCAGCATCTGGCCGAGATAATTCAGTGCGCGGTGCAGCGCGATGATCAACAGGCGGCGGTCGAATGTCCCGCTCGACCCGGAGATCATGCGCTCGATGATGACCTTGTACGAGGTGGCGAGTTCCTTGTGCAGCTCGCGTGCGAGCGCTGCCGTTTTGGCGCCTTTGTTCGACAGCGGCAGCCCGATGTCGATGTAGTGCTTTTGCAGGTTGTTGGTAATGTATTCGACCGGCGGGCGAAACTTCTCGACGGTCTTGGCGCGCAGCAGGTCGGGCAATTCGATCCGGTTGAATTCGACCAAGGTGTTGTAGATCTGTCGCGCCGTCTCACCAATGTTGGCCATCGGCAGCGATTCGAACCATGCCTCGGTCTCTTTGGGGTCGAGCAGCAGATTGTCGGCCTTCGGCGCCGACTGTTTCGGAATCTGCAGCCCGAGCAGCGGGCGTCCCTGCGACCCCGAATCGGAATCCGCACCCTGACCAGTGATGTTGTCGTCTTTCGCGGTCAATGTGTTTGCCAGTCAGCCGGATAAGTCGTTGTCATCGCGGTCGCTGCGCCGTGCGGCACGTCCTGCTCACCTTGCGCATGACAGCCAATTTCCTGTCAAAACGCAAGTTTAGCCGCACGGCGTCCGTTGGTGCAGCCTGCACTCTGCAGGTCGCCTCAATACGCCACGGGGGTCTTGTGAGGGGCTCCGGGTATCTCCCTCACCAGGCGTGGCACCAGGTACCCCGGCAGTTTCGTCTGCAACTGCCGCAGCAGGTCCCGTGCGCGTTCCTCGTCCACGTCGAAATGCGCTGCGCCAGCGACCGGATCCAGCAGGTGCAGGTAATACGGCAAGGCACCCGCCGCGAACAGCGCGTCGCTGAGTCTCAGCAGGGTATCGGCGTCATCGTTGATGTTCTTAAGCAGTACCGACTGATTGAGCAAGGTCGCCCCGGCGCCGCGCAGTAGTGCCAGTGATGCGGCCAGTTGCGGCGTGATCTCATTCGCATGGTTGACATGGATCACGATCACCGAGCGCAACCGCGCGTTGCGCAACATGTCGCACAGCGCCGGCGTCACGCGGTTCGGTAGTACGACCGGCAATCGTGTGTGGATGCGCAGCCGCGTCAGCTGCGGCAGGCGCTGCACGTCGTCGATCAGCTGTGCAAGGCGGGCGTCGGACAACGACAGTGGATCACCGCCGCTCAGGATCAGTTCTTCGACATCGTGCATCCCGCCCAGTGTGTGCAGCGACGCCTCCCACTGACCGAGCAACGACTGCTCGGAATAGGGAAAATGGCGTCGAAAGCAGTAGCGGCAGTGCACGGCGCATGCGCCGGTCGCAATGGCGAGTGCGCGGCCGTGATATTTCTGCAGTACGGCGTTTTGGCGTACGGCGCCGAGGTCACCCACCGGGTCCAGCGTGTAACCGGGCCGGTCGAGCCGTTCGGCGCGCAGGGGTAGCACCTGGGCCAGCAGCGGGTCGTGCGGATTGCCCTGTTCCATGAGGCCGGCGAAGTAGCGGGTCACGCGCAACGGGAAGGTCGCGAGGGTGTCGACGCCGGGAAGCGCCGCGACATCGAGGTTGAGCAGGGCCAGCAGTTCGTGTGGGTCGCTGATGGCCTCGGCAAGGTCGCGCTGCCAGTGACCGGGCTGCAAGCGCGCTGGCGAAGAGAGTATCATTGCCGGCTTTGGTGCTCTTTTGTGTTTTGACGAGGATCGAATGGCGACTTACAGCACAAACGAATTCAGGGGCGGCCTCAAGCTGCTGCTCGATGGTGACCCGTGCACCATTATTGAAAACGAATTCGTGAAGCCGGGCAAAGGCCAGGCATTCAACCGGGTGAGAATCCGCAACCTGAAGACCGGCAGGGTTCTGGAAAAGACCTTTCGTTCGGGCGAGACGGTCGAGGCTGCCGATGTCGTCGATCGCGACCTGCAGTACCTCTACTCCGACGGCGAATTCTGGCACTTCATGGACACCGACACCTTCGAACAGGTCCAGGCGGACGCCAACGCCATGGGGGAGTCGATCAAGTGGCTCAAGGAACAGGACCTGTGCATGGTCACCTTGTGGAACGGCTCGCCGATCGCCGTCGAGGCACCAAATTTCGTCATCCTCGAGATCACCGAGACCGATCCCGGCGTGAAGGGCGACACCTCGGGTGGTGGCGGCAAGCCGGCGACGCTCGAGACCGGCGCTGTGGTCCGCGTGCCGCTGTTCGTGCAGACCGGTGAGAAGATCAAGGTCGATACCCGTACCGGTGACTATGTCAGCCGGGTCAAGGACGAGTAGGGACCCGCTCGACAGCGACTGGCATCCCGGTGCCGGTCTTGCGGCGCTGCGCGCACGGGCGGCCATGCTGGCCGACCTGCGCGCGCATTTCGCCGCCAGCGGTGTCCTCGAAGTAGAGACGCCGTTGGCCTGCAGCACCGCAGGGACCGATCCGGCATTGCAGCCGCTGACGGCGCAGTACAAGGGTCCGATCTATCCCTCGGGTACTCGCCTGTACCTGCAGACGTCGCCGGAGTTCGCCATGAAGCGCCTGCTCGCGGCGGGCAGCGGGCCGATATTCCAGATCTGCAAGGCGTTCCGCGACGGCGAGGCCGGGCGTCTGCACAATCCGGAATTCAGCATCCTCGAGTGGTACCGGCCCGGTGTCGGCGTCGCCGACCTCATCACCGAGGTGGCGACACTGGCGCGCCTCTGCCTGATACAGCCGGCACTGGCAGTGGAATACGTGCCCTACGCGATGTTGTTCCGGCGTGAACTGGATCTCGACGTATTCACGGCAGACCCCGACGTCCTCAAGGCTGCTGCGCTCGACCACAACATCCTCGGTGCCGAGGGCATGGATCTGACGCGTGACGGCTGGCTCGACCTCCTGTTCAGCCACCTGATACAGCCCGCGCTCGGGCAGTCGGCGTTGTGTTTCGTGACCGACTACCCGGCCAGCCAGGCGGCGCTTGCGCGCCTCAATGCCGATGGTCGTACCGCGGCGCGCTTCGAGTTGTTCCACCAGGGACTCGAACTCGCCAACGGTTTCGATGAACTCGTCGATCCCGACGAGCAGGCCGCGCGATTCGAGTCCGACAATTGCCAACGCCGGTCGGCCGGTCAGGAACCGATCAAGATCGACCGCCGCCTGCTGGCGGCGCTGCAACAGGGGATGCCGGCGACATGCGGTGTGGCCGTCGGGCTCGATCGTCTGCTGATGTTGCGCCTCGGCGTGCGGGACATCGACGAAGTATTGAGTTTCTCCCTGCAGCGTTGCTGACAGCGCGTTCGGCAGGGGCGTCGGATGACGTTCGTCAATGCCGGCATCGCCACATCGGTGGCAGTCTCAAGCAATGAAAATGCTGCTTCACTGTGTTGCGGCCTTATGCTTGGCTGGCTGTAGCGTCGACGGCGGTACGCCGCCGGTGGCTGATATGCACGAACTCGCCGGGCGTGGTGATACCGCTGGTCTGTTGCAGCGCATCGCCGTCACTGGCGACGTCGATCGCCGCGATATCTGCTACCGCACGCCCCTGATGCTGGCAGCACAATCCGGTCATCTCGAAACCGTCGAGCGTCTGCTCGGTGCGGGGGCGCGCGTCGATCTGCACGAGAAGGGGTATTACACGGCACTCATGCTCGCGGCCGGCAACGGCCACACCGCGGTCGTGCAGCGGCTTGCCGCGGCGGGATCGAATGTGAATGAGGTCGAGATCACGCGTGGCTGGACGGCTTTGATCTGGGCCGCCAAGCGCGGTCACGAAAAGACAGTCGCGGCGCTGCTCGCGCTGGGCGCCGATACCACGACGCGCGATCTACAAGGCCGCAGTGCGCACGACTGGGCACTGGCGAACGGTCACGCGTCTATCGTCGCCTTGCTGTCGTCGTAGGACCTCAGGCCGCGGGTGGTTCACCAGCGGCCGTCGCCGCGGCCAGTGCCTGACCCATGCGCACCGCGCTGCCAGGGCCCAGCGCGCTGTCCCAAGCCACCGCACCGCGCGGCAGCAGCACGATGACCGTCGAACCCATATTGAAACGGCCGATCTCGTCGCCGGTCGCGAACGACTGCCGCTGATCGCCCTGATAGACCCAGCGCGTTGGCTCGCCGCGTCGTCCGCGCACCTCGCCGTGCCACACGGTCTCCATGCTGCCGACAAAGATCGCACCGACCAGGATCACCGCCATCGGACCGAGGTCCGTGTCGAAATGGCAGATCACGCGTTCGTTGCGTGCGAACAGGCCGGGCACGAGCTGCGTCGTCGCGTCGCTCACGCTGAACAATTCACCGGGCACGAAGACCATCGATCGCAAGGTGCCCGCCAGCGGCAGGTGCACGCGATGATAATCCTTGGGTGACAGGTAGATGGTCGTGAACACGCCATCGTGAAACGCGGTTGCCGCGGCACGATCACCGGCCAGCAGCGCCTCGAGTGAAAAGCTATGCCCCTTGGCCTGCAACAGTCGATCACCGTCAATGCTACCGATCTGGCTGATTCGGCCGTCGGCCGGCGACACCACGGCACCATCCGCAATCGGACGCACCCCGTCTCTGAGCGCACGCGTGAAGAACGCATTGAAACTCGGGTAGGCGTCGGCTTGCGGATCGGCGGCTTCGTTGACGTCGATGCCGTAGCGCTTGCTGATACGGTCGATCAGCAGGTTCTTCAGCCAAGGTGTGCGGCTGCGTGTGAGGTGATACATGCCGGCAGCCAGCAAGTGTTGCGGCAGTATCCGCAACAGGTTGGTCGTCAGGTGGTCACGCAGACCCGGCTTCGACATGCCTCTACTCCACGAAATCGACAATGGCGGCGATATTGTCAGCCATGATAACCGGTGCCTCGTACGGGATCAGCGCCCATGCCTCGCGTGCGGGGGAGACCAGCACGGCACTCGCCGACGTGGCGCTGCACCAATCGTCACCGAGCGGCTGTATGCCGAGCTGAGCAGCAAGCGCATCGAGTTGTGCACGCGGTGCACTCACGATCTCCGTCCAGGCAATGCCCGACCTGAACGTCGCAGTCTTTTCGGCGTCCGGGTTGTCATACGCGAGCAGCGTCACGCGCAGCCGGCGCTGGATATCGGCGCGGTGAGCGAGGCGGTTGAGCACGAAGGCATAGTGCTGCAGCAGCCGGGAGCAGGTATCGACGCGCGTGTCCGCGGCGACAAACAGGCGCCACACGCCCTGTTCGTCAGTGTCCGTGGCGATGGCCAGGTCGT
>JAGRHA010000136.1 GCA_020445205.1 Gammaproteobacteria bacterium | reverse complement strand
CGGCCTTTCATGTCAGCTCACGGACGCAGCCGCCATTCCCAGGGATCACTGGCAATGCGCCAGTCGCGCTTGAGATAAGCAGCCGGGCGCATCGGGATGGGTAGCGCCTCGATATCCAGGCGCACGTTCAGGCGTACCAGGTAGTCCTCGTCGAGATCGAGTGCATCGCGCCCGATGATGGGCATACCGACGATGCGGCCGAGCGTGTTGAGCGCGGCGTCGCGCGTCGCGAACGAGTAGCGCCGCGCACCTTCGAGGTCGCGCAGTTCGTACATGGCCGACAACGGCCGGTACTGCAACACGGTGCGCAGGCGATGCTCGACGACATCCGATTCCCACACCCAGGCATCGGCACGCCGCATCTGCACATGCGTCTCGAAAGTCAGCGGCACGCCGTTGTCGAGCGCTTCGGCGACCGTTTCATTGAGACTGAACTCGATGTCGGCATCGAGCAGGATCATATTGTCGTCGTTGAGCGTTAGGGCGACGCGCCGGAAATCGACGCCGTCGGCGAGCCCGGCCGGTGACAGCGCCAGCATGACGATGACTGCGATCGCGCGCACAAAGATATCCATGCTCATTCCGACGGCGCCTTGTTCAGCGCCGCGTAGAAAAACCCGTCGCTATCGTCGATCCCAGGCAGCAACTGTACACCTTTGCCGGCGCGTGAGCCGGGCGTGGTCGGCAGATCGGCAACGCGGGCGTCGGCGTGGCGACGCACGAAGGCATCGACCTGGTCCACATTCTCCCGCGGCAACAACGAACAGGTCACGTACAGCAGACGGCCACCGGGAGCCAGTCGCGGCCACAGCGCGTCAAGGATCGCCGCCTGGCGCGCAACCAGGGCATCGATATCCGCGCCACGACGCAGCAGGCGGATATCGGGATGGCGACGCATCACACCCGTCGCCGAGCAGGGCGCATCGACCAGGATACGGTCGTACTGGCAGGCACCCCAGCCATCGTCGGGCGGGGCCGCGGCATCGGCGACGCACAGTTCCGCCCGCACGTCGGCCCGCTCGAGGTTCTGCGCGACCCGCTGCAACCGTTCGGCGTCGATATCGACGGCAGTCACGGCCAGATCGTCGGCCTGTTGCAGGATCGCCAGAGTCTTACCGCCGGGCGCGGCACAGGCATCAAGCACACGTTGCCGTGGCGCCAGATCGAGCCACGTCGCGGCCAGCTGCGCACCCGCGTCCTGCACCGACACCAGGCCACCATCGAATCCCGGCAGGCGTTCGACGCCCACTGCCTGCTCCAGCACGATCGCGGAGCCGAAACTGGCATGCGCGTGCGCCGGCAGCCCGGCCGCGACGAGCCGATTGAGGTAGTCGTCGCGTGACACCCGACACAGATCGACACGCAGCGTCATCGGTGGCCGCTGCTGCAGCGCGTCGAGGATGCGTTCGCTGTGAGCCGGCCAGGCGCCGGAGATCGCGTCGAACAACCAGTCGGGCTGCGCAAAGCGCACGGCCGGCACGCGGTCGACCGCTGACTCGAGCATTTCGCGCTCGCGCTGCAAACGACGCAGCACCCCGTTGACCAGCTTGCTCGCCCAGGTCTTGCCGAGCTGTCGACTGGCGTCGACGGTGGTCGATACGGCGGCATGCGCCGGCACCCGGCTGTACAGCAGTTGGTAGATCCCGACCAGCAGCAGCACGTGCAGATCACGGTCGCGTGGCTTGAGCGGCTTTTGCAGCAGCGTGGCGAGCAGGGCATCGAGTCGCCGATACCAGCGACAGACACCGAAGCTCAGTTCTGCCGCCAAGGCGCGATCGCGCTCATCGGTGGCCGCCGGCGCGGCCGCGAGCACACTGTCGAGCGAGCGGCCATCGAGTACGGCCAGCACGTTGGCCACTGCGGCCAGGCGCGGTTCGGCGGCCGCGGGCGCCATGATTCAGCCGCGCAGGGACATCAAGGCGCGCCCAGGACCGTGCCCTGGATGCTGTGCGCATTGATGAAGTCACGTGCCGGCATGGCGCGCTTGCCGGGCAGTTGCAGTTCGGTGACGCGCAGCAGTCCGTCGCCCGTGGCGATGTCGATGCCCTGACGCGTCGCATTCATGACCATACCCGGCGTCCCGCCGACGCCGCTGATCGCGTGCGCGCGCCAGATGCGCAGGTTGGCGTCCTCGAACATCGTCTGGGCGACCGGCCACGGATTGAACGCGCGCACCTGGCGCTCGATGTCGGCCGCTGCACGCGACCAGTCGATCGTGGCCTCGCCCTTGTCCAGTTTCTTCGCATAGCAGGCCAGGTTGTCGTCCTGCGGCTCAGCCGCGAGGCTGCCGTCGAGGATACCGGGCAATGCCTCCATCAACGCCTCGGCACCGATCACCGACAGGCGGTCGTGCAGACTGCCGCCGGTCTCGTCGGCGGCCAGCGGTGTCCGTGCGATCAGGTACATCGGACCGGTATCCAACCCTTCCTCCATGCGCATGATGGTCACGCCGGATTCGGCGTCACCGGCCAGCACGGCACGCTGAATCGGTGCGGCGCCGCGCCAGCGCGGCAACACCGATGCGTGGATGTTCACGCATCCGACGCGCGGCGCATCGAGCACGGCCTTCGGCAGTAGCAGTCCGTAGGCGACGACGACCATGAGATCGGCGTCGAGCGCGACCAGGTCGTCGACGGCCTTGGTGTCCTTGAAATTCACCGGCTGGTAGACCGGAATGCCGGCATCGAGCGCGACCTCTTTGACGGGACTCGGACTCAGCTTGCGGCCGCGGCCAGCCGGGCGGTCGGGCTGGGTGTAGACCGCGACAACCGGGTGCGACGACGCCAGCAGCGCGCGCAGGGGCGGAACGGAAAAATCCGGCGTACCGGCGAAAATGATGCGTTTACGCTCACTCATCTTGTTCGTTCTGTTCTGGGAACTTTTTCTCAACGGTTGCGAGAGGCGCCACCTAAGCTAACGCCGGATGACCTGCGCAGTGATTTGCACGGATCAGATGGCGCGGCGTGCCTGACTCTTGTCACTGCCCTGGCGAGCCTCTTT
>JAGRHA010000135.1 GCA_020445205.1 Gammaproteobacteria bacterium | reverse complement strand
GCGCTGCACTGGGCGGCACCGACATCGCGCAAGCCGGCGATGCGCTGTTCTTCGACCTGGCCGAGGAAACTCAGCGTCAAGTGCAGATCGGCGCGGTGCTGCCAATGGACATCGCCCGACAGGTTCTGCGTCTGCCAATGCAGCAGCGCGTGTCGCACGCTGTCGTCGGGCCACAGCGCGAAGAACAGCCGGCGGGCAATCACCGTACGCGTTCCAGCAGTCCGGCCACGGCGCGATCGACACTGGCTGCGCGCACGGCGAGCCGGTCGCCGGCGAAGTGCTCGCACACGGCATCGATGCCGTGCGGCCCGGCCCACGCCAGCCACACGGTGCCGACGGGCTTCTCCTGCGTACCGCCGCCGGGACCGGCAATACCGCTGATCGCGACACTGAGCTGTGCGGCGCTGTGTGTGAGTGCGCCGCGCGCCATCTCGATGACCGTTTCACGACTGACCGCACCGTATTGCGCGAGCGTGTCGGAGGAGACGCCCAGCATCTCCCGCTTGGCGTCGTTGCTGTAGGTGACGAACGCGCGGTCGAACCACGCGCTGGAACCGGCGACGTCGGTCAGCGCTGCTGCCACACCCCCGCCCGTGCACGACTCGGCACAGCAGACGAACCAGCCACGGCGCACCAGCGCTTCGCCCAGTCTGCGCACCAGGTCGTTTCGTTGCATCGGCCCTCCCCGGCGCACTCGGTTAGAATGACGTGTCCGGCGCAAGCATAACGTATGAGGTAAGGCGCATGAGCGCAGACGAGATCCTGCTCGAACGCAACCCGTCACCGATGAAACTCGAGGTCATGGGCGTGTACGACTGGCCGATCTGGCGCAAGGAGGCATCACGTTTCCCGTGGACCTATCAACAGCAGGAGACGTGTTATGTGTTGCGTGGCCGTTTCACGGTGACACCGGACGGCGGTGCACCGCAGGCCTTCCAGCGCGGCGACCTCATCACCTTCCCGCAAGGCATGAGCTGTGTGTGGGACATCAGCGAAGACGTCGAGAAACACTACGACTTCCAGTGACTCCCGCCGCGCGCGGATACCGACCGCGCGGTACGGAACGTGGGCGCCGGTGCGCCCCACCCAATCAGTGCGCCCGATGATGTCGCAAGCCGCGCAGTGCGCCGACGAGACGGCCCGACAGGCGCGGCGCCGCGCTGATCAGCGACACGATGACCGCAGCCGCGTACGGAATGCTCTGCACCACGAGCATCACCGACCACACACGGATATCGAGCATCATGAAGTCGATGCGCTGCAATACCGCATAGGCACCGAGCAACAGCGCGATCAGGAACAGCAATTCCTCGCGTGCGTCGAGCAGCGCCTGCAGGACGCCGTGCGCCTCCGCGCGCTTGGGCGTGCGGAAGAAGCCGATACGCCGGGTCACAAAGCCCGTCAGCATCGCCCGCGAAATCACGTGTGACAGTGCCAGACCCGCCAGCCCCGCCGCGATGCTCTGGCGCAAGTTGGCCTCGACGCGCACGCGGTACAGGAAGAACATCTTGAGGATCTTGAACACGAACAGTGTCAGCGGCAGCACCGCAAACACCGGGTGCGGCGGCGCAATGTGTTCCGGGAACAAAACCATCGCCGCGGTCCAGGCCAGCGCACCCAAGTTGAACGCGAGGTTGAAGCCATCGGCCAGCCACGGCAGCCAACCGGCCAGGAAGTGGTAGCGCTGGCCCCAGGTCAGGGCCGATTTCTCCAGTCCGAACAACTGTGCGAGGTGCTGGCGCATGATCAGCACCGCACCGTAAGCCCAGCGGAAACGCTGTTTTTTGAAGTCGAGGAAGGTGTCGGGCATCAGCCCTTTGCCGTAGCTGTGCGGGATATACACGGCACAGTGGCCCTGCTCGAAGATGCGCAACCCGAGCTCCGCATCCTCGGTGATGCACCACTCCGCCCAGCCTTCGACGTCCTCCAGCACCTTGCGGCGGACCATCGTCATGGTGCCGTGCTGGATGATGGCGTTGCGCTCGTTGCGTGTGACCATGCCGATGCGGAAGAAGCCACGATACTCGGCCTGGCACATCGCCTTGAACAGGTTCTCGTCGCCGTCGCGGTAGTCCTGCGGCGCCTGCACGATGGCCATGCGCGGTTCCTGGAACAGCGGCACCAGCTCGCGCAGCCAGTTCGGTTCTACGAGGTAGTCGCTGTCGATCACCGCGACCACCTCGGCAGCCGGATCGGTCTCGCGCAGGGCGAAGTTCAGCGCACCGGCCTTGAAGCCCGACAACGGGTCGACATGGAAGAAGCGGAAACGTTCGCCGAGCCGCTCACAGTGCGCCTGCACGGGCTCCCATACGGCCGGGTCCTTGGTGTTGTTATCAATGACCAGGACCTCGAAATCGGGATAATCGAGTGCCGCGAGCGCGTCCAGCGTCTGCATCAACATGTCGGGCGGTTCGTTGTAGGCCGGCACATGTACCGAGACCTTCGGCAGGCGCTCGTCGGGCAGGGGCTCCGGCAGGGGCTGGCGGCGCAGCTGCCTCACCCACAGTGCCTCGGCCCACTCGTGCGCCTCGGCGAGCAGAACCAGGATCACGCCCACGGCGGCGATGAACAAGGCGATGCCGACGGCGAGCATCGCCGGCGTCATGTATTGCAACGTGAAGTCGTACAACACCCAGACGACGAAGGTCGTGAGCGCGTAGGCCACGATGGCCAGAAAACCTCGCCCGCTCGGTGACAATCCGGCACTGTCGCGGAACATCAACGCCAGGATCAGAACCGACAGGCCAACACTGATGGCCGCCAGGTTCCACCAGTTCGGTACCGGCACGACCGCGGTCGTGAACTCGAACTTGGGGTCGCGATTGACGTCGAAGACGCCCCAATGCGCACCGGCGTCACCCTCGAGCTGGCGCTTCCACGGCTGATCGAAGGCTTCCATGATGTAGTACGTCATCTCCTCCTCTTCCGCAACGGCGAGGAAACGACGCAGGAACGCGGCCTGGTTGGCGTGGCTGGCGACCGCCGCCTGGCGCGTGCGGCCGTTGCTCGGCCAGCCGACTTCCGAGATAACGATCGGCTTGTCGGGATAGGCCTTCTGCAGGTCGTGGTAGCGCGCGACGACATGCGCGATCGCATCGTCGACCGCGACCCCTTCCCAGTACGGCAGCATGTGCACCGCGATGAAGTCGACCTTGGCCACGAGCTCGGGGTGCTCGAGCCAGACGTGCCACGGCTCCGCGGTACTGATCGGCGCCCACACCAAACGCCGCACCTCGTCGATGTAGTCGATCATCTGCGCGACCGTACGATCGGCACGCAGGATCGATTCGTTGCCGACGATCACGCGCACGATCTGGCGGTGGTTTTCACGGTAGACGCGGATCAATGCGTCTATCTCTTCGCGGTTGCGTTGCTCGTCCTTGCTGATCCAGGCGCCGAGCGCGACGTTCAGACCATGCACCGCTGCCAGACGCGGCACTTCGGCCATGTTGCCGCGCACGGTGTAGGTGCGCACCGCGTGGACATCGTCCGACAACAGCGCCAGATCTTCATCGATCTGCGAGATATCGGGCAGCTCGCCCGTGATCGGACTTTGCTCCCCACGCATCGGCGAGAACGAGAAACCGTCGATTTTCTCGGGCCAGGGTGGCTCGTTTCCGGGACGGTTGACCATGCCCCAGAGCACCAGGGTGAGGACGCCCATCAGCACAGTGATCAGCAGACTGGCGCGATTCATGACAACTCTCAACGACCGGACCGGGGGCGCATTGTATTCGAGCCACGTCCCCGTTAGTCCAGCGATAAGAAAGGCTTACATGACGCCGGTCACATCGATCGCCGCTCAATCGGCACCCGCGCGGCGTTCCAGGCGCTGGATGATGCCGTGCAGCGCGTCGGTCTGTGCCGCCAGCTGGGTACGCAGCTTGCGGTTCGACTTCTCATCGTGCAGGCGCGCGAACATGCGCGCCAGGAAGTCGAGATGTTCGACCACCGAACGCATCTCCCGCGGGCTGCCGCCCCGCTGCCTGACGCTGGTGTAGCCGGCGACGATCTCGTCGGCACGCACGTCGAACGCGAGGTGCGCGGTCGCCGCGAGCACGACGCAATCCGTCGCCACCGCGGTATTCCAGAAATCAGGGGCGAGCTGTTCGCGCTCGGCGGCGCGTGCGCGGATCGCATCGCAGGTCTGATCGACCTCGTCGAGCAGACGCTGCACCGACCGGTTCCTGCCCCAGCGGCCGGCAATCGCCTCGAGCACGCGTGCCGTCAGCCACTGCGTCAACGGATAATCCTGCACACCCCCATTGGCGACGCCCATGTCATAGGCTTCCCTGTAGTGGCGCGCGATACCTTGCACCCAGCGCCGCCGCGCATCGCGGTCGACACAGATCATCGCGCGCCGCTTGTACGCGCCACCCAGCAGGGCCTGGCGCTCGATCGTCGGTGCGAAAAGGCACAAGCGCCGCAGATCGCCGATCGCCCTGCGGATGGCGCGGTCGGCGCGCAGTGGTGCATCGTCGTCACCCGCGTCGGCAGCGGCCACCGCCGCGCGCACGGCAAAATTGGCCCGCTGCTCGAGCGCGTGCACGGACACCGCCGCACGCTCGCCCTGCAGGGCCCTGTCGAGACACGCGATTGCGTCATCGAAGCGACCGAGCTCGCCATACAGAATACCGAGCGCCTCGTTGATGTCGGAACGCGCGCGCCAGCTGTCGTTGAGCCCCTCCGGGATGCGCGTTAGTAGCGCTTCGGCGCGTGCCGCGAGATCGTCGAGCGTGCCGCTATCGATGCCCGCCGTGCGTGTGCGGCCGGTCAGGTTGAACAACTCGGCGACCAGTTCGGCCGAGCTGACGAACGGCGGCGGCTCGGCGCTGCGCGAACCACCATCGCCGACGCGCAGACGGAACCCCGGATCGCCGTAACACTGGTAGGCGCCCCAGGTGTTGGAACCGCGGTGGCGCCGCCAAACCGCCTCGCGCGCCTGTCGGCACGCATCGCCGAAGGCCTCACCGCGGAACATGGCCTCGTAGAAGGTGCGCGCAAAACGTGTCGCCGCGTCGTCCTCGACAGCCCAGCCCGCAGCGACCACGGCGCGCACCCCCATGGCGATGAACGCCACACCGAGGTTGGCGGCCATCCTGTTCAGGTGTTGCGGCGCCTGCGTATTGCCCAGATGGCAGCAGTTGATGAACACCAACTCGGGCACCACGCGCATCTGCCGCACATCGTCGGGCGTCAGGTAGCGATCGGCACCGATCACCATGCCCGATATCGGCTTGTCGTGGCGCGGCAACGGTTGCTCGCAGGCCTCGCACTGCGAGGCACTGTCGAAACCCGACGGGCGCGGCATCTCGTGCACGCCATGCCCGGCGAGGTGCAGCACGCGATAACCTTCGGCGTGCAGCTCGGTCATGATCTCACCGGCACGTTTGCGGATAACCGGCTTGGCGTCGTAACCGTACTTGCCGAAGGCATCGGCGACGGCTTCGGCCTCGCGTCGCGCACCATCGAGCTGAGAGAACGGCACCTCGGACGACACCTCGCCTGGACGCACGCTCAGGTCGGGGTCGCCGACCACGAGCGCGTTCAGCGCCATGCTGTGGACGGGCTCGGCGCGCTCCATACCCGGTTTGATTTTGAGCTGGCGCAGCATACCCGCAGCGACGGCCAAGGGCCGCCCCTCGTTCGACCAGCCGTCCTGCATGAGCTCCCAGGGGAAACGTGCCGACACCTCGTCGACGACCAGTACGACATCGCGACGGTCGGGCGTCTGTTGCTTGAGCCGGTTCGGCACCAGCATCTCGAACAACGTCCGGGAGACCGCGGGATCGTCACGCGTGTCGGCCAGGGCGTCACGAATGAAATCGTCGGCGAGGCGCATGTCGCCGGCGACCAGGCTCTCCTCGATGCGTGCACGATCGGTGAAGGCGTAGTACCGCATCTCCTCCTGTTTCGCCTGATACACGATCTCGAGCCGATGCCACCAGTTCGGCGCCTCCTCGAAGCGCACACGCAGGTGGCCGCCGACGCCCGTCTGCAGCTCGCAGGCCGACCAGTCGAAGTGTTCGGCGAACTCCTCGCTGCCGACCAGTCGCCGCAGCTCGCGCGCGGCCTGGATCGCGACGTCCTGATACAGCTCGAGCAGCGTCAGGCCGTCGATCAGGACCTTCTTGTCGAGCCCGCTGAGGTGCAGACGATCGTTGGCACGCACCGCGGCGCGCAGCATCGCCGCCAGCGAGTCGCCCACCGACATGTTGTCGAAGCCGGTGCCGATGAGCAGGCAATTCAGGCGTGCGCTGCGTGGCACGCCCGCATCGGCAGCACCGAAGCGATCATCGGGCCAACGCGCCACCTCGTACGCATAGTCGAGGAACGCGGAAACCAGCGCCGACTCCAGCCGGCCGGGCGTGAGGCTGCCGACTTCGCCGAGGCCGACGATCAGCGCACCGCCGGGTTTCACATTCTGGTTGGGGTGGATGAACAGGTGATGCGTGCCCAACGGGCCGGGATACAGGCCCAGCACAGCGCGTTCGGTCAACGCGCCCTTGAGCCCGTTGTCGAGTGCGCGTTCCGCACTCACGATGGTGTCACCGTCGTAATGGCCGACGCACACCGGGCTGTTGGCATACACGAGGTTGCCGTGCCGGACCGCAAGGCGCACACGCGGCAGTGTCGGTCGCTGCGCCGCGACGGCACCCACGCGCCCGCCGCCGAACACGAATCCCCGCAGTTCGTCGCGTGACGGGATGCTGTCCGGCAACTCGATCGGCAGCGGAATACGCTCGTCTTCGACGCCGGCACCCCGCGTCGTCACCACGGGCTCGTTCTGCGGCAAGCGCGCCGTGCGACCGGACTGCAGCAATTCGACGTAGGCCGGGAACGCCGCCGCGTGCGACAGCAACTCGTCGTGTTGCGCGCCTTCGACATACCACGTCGGCACACCGGCCAGGCGACCATGGTCCCAGGTGACCGTGCCGTCACCGCGACGCGTGGCAAAGAACTGCAGCAGCGGGCGCGGAAAACCGGGCACGCTGTGATCGCCGTCGGGAATCACCTCGAAACCGTTGACCGTGGTCGGCGCACAACCGGCGACGTAGATCATGCGCTCGGGATCGCTCGGCGCCGCGGCGAGTTCGCGCCACAGCGGGTGCAGTCGTCCGAGGTCGCGTTTGGTCGGCAACGGCCAACGCTCCTGCAGGCGTTCGCGCAGATCGGACCACAGCGCGGGATCGGCAAAATCCTCACCGCCATCGGCGGCCGGCAGCAGTTCCAGCAGGCCGGGATAGCGGCTGACGATCTTCAGCAGCCCGTCGCGCGAGTTGGTGATATCGAGCAGGCGCAGCTTGGTCAGTGTCGGGTTGAAGCCCGTCAACCAGCGCACGGCTTCGTGCGAACCACGGTTCGGCGTGCCGAGCATCATGAGCCGGCTGCCCTGCAGCGTCTGCATGCGTTGCCACAGGCGTGCGTTGCGGGCCAGCGTCAGACGCGCCACGAGGCCACCCATGGAATGCGCGACGATGTGCAACGGCTGCCCTGCCATCTCGCAGTCCGCGAGTGAGCGCTCGATGAGTTCCCCCAGGCCGCGTACCGAATCGGCAACCGACAGACGCCAGTCGTAGGCATACGGGCGCACCTCGTGGGTGCGGCTGAGGTGGACGAGGAAATCGCCGTAGAAGTCTTCCAGCAGTTCGCCGGGGCGGACGTCGGCCGCGCCGATCGTGAGCTTCTCCAGGCCACCGAACGCGAGGTCGAGATACTCCAGCCATACCTGATCACCGGCCACGGCAAGCGAGCTGCCCATGGTGCCGGGCAACACGATCGCGATGGGTCGTGCGCCCTGGCGTGCGCTGCGCGCCACGGCCGCGCGTGAGGCCGGAATCTCGTCGCGGTGACGGGCCTCGGCCAGCGGCTTGAACACCCCGGCCTCCCCATCGCGACGCAGCAGGCCGGAGACCAGTGCACGTACCGTTTTCGGATTGGTGAAGTAGCGGAAGTGGTTGACGTCGGCACCATCGTCGAACAGCTGGCGCACGTCGCTGTCGTCACGCCGCGCGCCGCCATACATCGAACCCGTGTTGACGACGAGGTCATGGTCGCTGGCGTAGAACCAGTCGGTGACCGCGAACTTCAGACGTTCCCATACCGATCCGGGCTTGAGATCACCGGCAACGATCGACAGATCGGAACGCACACTAAGTCGCGGGTGGTTCAGCAGGCGCACCAAGGCCGACTGCGGCATCATCGCCTCGAGTCCGGGCAAGGTGCGCGGGTCGGTACGCCGCTTGACGACTTCGAGCAGGAAATAGATCGCGT
>JAGRHA010000134.1 GCA_020445205.1 Gammaproteobacteria bacterium | reverse complement strand
TGGTCGGCAGCGAAGCGGGTAGGTGCGCCCGGCCCGTGACGGCGGCATCGCGGTTCGGGTAGTCGCCCGCAACCAGCGAATACCATGGCCGGCCATTGAGCTCGCGTTCGAACACCGCATAGGGCTGTGCGATCCCATGCTGGCGCACGAACTTGTCGACCGATGCGCGGTCGCGCGCGCCCACGAGTTGCAGCGTGAAATGCTGTGCCGGCCGCCCCTTCAACCACGCCACACCACCTTGCGCGGATGACGGATTTGTCGTCGGAGAGGCGGCCACGACCGGTTCGTTCGCCGGCCCGACTTTCGCCACCGCGGTGGCGGCGGCCTGTGAACGATCATCGACGGGCGCAGCCGTGGCAGCGGGTGCAGCAACAGCCGGCGGCGGTGTATCACCTGGCCGACGCTCCTCGACGGGCGCCGGGGCGGAGGCTTCGTCGCGCGACGCCGGATCGACGCGCGGCGGCGCCGGTTGGGCGGCCGCGGTCGCCGGATCGCGCGCGTCATCCACCGCCGGCTTGGAAACAACCACCGGTTCGGATTCGGTCCTGGCCGCCGCTTTCGGTGTAGCGTTCGGCTTCGGTTTCGGTATCGCCTTAGCGACCGCTGCAGGCGCGGGTTGGCTGGGTGCTGCCGCGGGCGGCGTGACGGCAACCGCGGGGGCGACCTCGGCGAGCGACAGCGCATCGCCTCCGGATTCCGGCACCTGGGGCTGCTCCACGACACTACCGGTTGCCGGCGCGGGCTGCGCCGCGGGTACGTCGGTTGTGCCCTCTGCGGCTGCACCCGCCGCCGTCATCACGTCGCGCATCACGGCTTCGAGCGCATCCTCGGAGGCCGCATCCGTGGTAACGCCTTCGTCCGTTGCCATGGCGGATCCTGCATCAGCAGGCGGCAGCTCGACCGGCGGCAACGGATGCAGCTCGGGCAACGCGATCTGCGGCGGCCTGCCGCTTTCGAGTTGCAGGTCGGCCGGTGGCTCTTCGATGTGCGGCTCCGCGGCCGCCGGTGGCGGTGAGGCAGGTGGCTCCTCGGCCACCACTGCCGGCACAGGATCGGACGCCGCCACCGCCGTATCGGCCGACGGCTCGAACAGCGCATTGATCTGGTCCTGATAAAAGAGCACGCCGGCGACGACGAACACACCAACCGCCCCCGCCAGCCACGGCAACAGTGACCTCGATTTTGCGGCTCCCTGTTTGCCACGCGTCGCTGCGTGACGTCTTGCGCGATTCAACACCTCATCGAGCGAATCGAGCAACGCGCCGGGACGGCCGTGCGCAGCATGGTGCAGAAACGCGGCCAGATCGTCGTTGATGTGATCGGCGCCATCGCCGGCGTTGCTGCGCAGGAAGAGCGCACTCTGCTCGACATCGAAGGGCGGCAGGTCGACGAACTGCACGTCCCAGTCGCGGATCGTCTGCGCCAGCCCGCCATGGCCGATCAGCAGCAGATGACCACCTTGCGCGTGAAAAGTCGCGAGGCGCTCGACGGCCGGCAGGGTCAAGCGATCGGCATCGTCGACGACCACGAGCAGGTCCTGTCCGGACAGTGCGGCGAGCACGGAGTACGGCCACTCGGCGGCATCGTTCTCGCCGAGTCCAAGCTGATCGGCAACGACGAGGGGGACATCATTATCGACGCCGCCACGCAGCCAGACGCTGCTGAGATCTTCGCCAAGCAGCTCCAGCATTCGACGCACGAAGCGTGTCTTGCCGGCGCCTGTTGGCGCGCGCAAATAGACGACCTCACCGGCATTGCGCGCGAGATGCAACAGCAGCTGCAGGCGCTCGGAACGCGCCGGCGTATCGAAATAGGCAGCAGGGGTGTTGCGCTCAGTCACCGCGCAACGTCTTTTGCAGGGCCTGCGGATCGAAATCCGCACTGATCACGGAGCCGCCGATGTCGTGCATCAGCACCAACCGCAGCTGACCATCCATGACCTTCTTGTCCACGGCCATGAGCTCGCCGAAGCGCTCGGCACTCACCTGTTCGGGAGGCTGCGTCGGCAGTTTTGCAGCCTCGATGAGGCGTTCCACGCGAGCGAGTTGGTCGACGCTCAACCAGCCCAGGTGTCGCGACATCCGCGCCGCCATGCACATACCGGCACCAACCGCCTCACCATGCAGCCAGCTGCCATATCCCATGCCGGTTTCGATCGCGTGACCGAAGGTATGACCGAGATTGAGCAACGCGCGTTGTCCCGACTCACGCTCGTCGGCGGCGACGACGGCCGCTTTGTCACGACACGAACGCTCGATGGCGTAGGAAAGTGCCGCGTGGTCGCGCGCGACGAGCGCGGCCATGTTCTGCTCCAACCACGCGAAGAACTCGGCATCGTCGATCAGGCCGTACTTGATCACTTCTGCGAGACCGGCGGAGAGCTCCCGGTCGGGCAATGTTGCGAGCGTGGCCGTATCGGCGATCACGCACTGCGGCTGATGGAACGCACCAATCATGTTCTTGCCGAGAGGGTGATTGACTCCCGTCTTGCCACCCACTGAGGAGTCGACCTGCGACAGCAGTGTGGTCGGCACCTGGATGAAGTTCACCCCGCGCTGATAGCTCGCGGCGGCGAATCCCGCCATATCGCCGATCACGCCGCCGCCGAGGGCAACCAGCGTGCAGCGGCGGTCGAAACGGTGCTCGAGCAACGCCGAATAGATCTGGTCCAAGACACCGAGATTCTTGTATTGCTCGCCGTCCGGCAGGATCACACTGGCGACATCGAAACCGTCGAGCGCCCCACGCACCTTGTCCAGGTACAGCGGCGCGACCGTCTCGTTGCTCACGATCATGACCTGGCGACCATGGATGTGTGGACGATACAGCTGCGCGTCCGTGATCAGATCGGCGCCGATGTAAATGGGATACGAACGGTCGCCGAGATCGACGGTAAGTGTGCGCATGAGCTGCGTCATCGTGAGCGGTCTTCCTGCGGACAAGAGGGCTGACAATCGGGCGAATCTTACACCCAGCGTTCGCTCCGGTTCAGCCTCGCAGTGTGTCGAGGATCTCATTCGCGACCGCCGACGCCCCGCGCCCCTCCGTGGAGATCACGTAGTCCGCGGTCGCACGATAGAGGGGCTCGCGTTCAGCGCTGAGTTCGCGCAGCCGGCTCATCGGATCCTCGGTCTGCAGCAATGGCCGGTTTCTGTCACGGTGGGTGCGCTCATATTGCTGCTCCGGCGTACACGCGAGAAAGAACACGATGCCGCGCGCCGACAGGTGCTGCCGGTTCTCCGCACGCAGCACGGCGCCGCCGCCCGTCGCCAGCACCACATTGTCGACCTGGGTCAGGTCGTCGATGGCCTGCTGCTCGCGCTGGCGGAAACCGTCCTCGCCCTCGTACTCGAAGATCGTGGGTATATCGACGCCCGTACGTCGCTGGATCTCGTGGTCGGAGTCGCGAAACTCCATGCCGAGAGCCTGGGCGAGTTGCCTGCCGATCGTTGTTTTGCCGGCGCCCATCGGGCCGACCAGAAAGACGCGGTTGGGTTTTGCCATGGGCGGCAATGGTACGGATGCAGCGCGTAGTGGCCAAGCGCCCGCTGGAAATGACGGCTGGCGCGTGTCGCGGAGGCGGGACGAAAAGCAACGGGCCGAGACCCATGAGGTCTCGGCCCGTTGCGGTTCCAGGCGCGTCGGCGCTGGCCCCGGCCGCGATCAACGCAGCGTCAGCGTGTCCTTGAGGATCTTCGGTGTGACGAAGATCAGCAGTTCGGTGTTTTCGTCCTGCACCTGCTCCTGTTTGAACGCCCAACCCACATAGGGCAGGTCGCCGAAGAACGGCACGCGGCCGATGTTCTTCGACTTGGTGCGCTCAAAGATGCCACCAAGTACCACCGTCTCGCCATTGTCGACCAACACAGAGGTCTCCAGCTGGCGGGTGTCCACCGGCGGCACACCGTTGACCTGACGCGAGAAGTCGGGGCTGTCCTTGTGCACGCTCAGATCCATGATCACGCGGTCGTCGGGCGTGATGTGCGGCGTGACCTCGAGCTGCAGTACGGCTTCCTTGAACGAGACCGAGGTGGCACCGCTCGACGTGGCTTCCTGATACGGGATCTGCACACCCTGCTTGATCACGGCCTTGTTCTGGTCCGACGTGATCACGCGCGGGCTGGAGACGATCTCGCCCTTGCCTTCCTGCTGCATCGCACTCAATTCGAGGCGCAGCAGATACGAACCCACCTTGCCGAGCAGCAGGTTGACGGCACCGCCGCTACCCGATGCCAGCGTCTGCGGCAGGTTCACCAACAGTCCTTCATTACCGGAACCGGCTGGGATCTCAATGCCGTTGAGGCCGAAGGCGGGGCTGGTAGCCAGGTCGCCGGGCAAACCACCACCGACCAAGGCATTGTCGCCATCGTGGGTACCGAACGCCGTAGCACCCAGTTTGACACCGAGGTCGCGGGCGAAATCGTTGTTGGCGATGACGATCCGTGACTCGATCATGACCTGGCGTACCGGGATATCGAGATTGCCGACCAATTCGCGGATCTCGCTGAGCTTGGCCGCCGTGTCCTGCACCAGCAGCGTGTTGGTGCGTTCATCGATCGTGACGCTGCCGCGTTCGGACAGCAGCTTGTTCTCCTGCGACTTCAACAGGTCGGAAAGTTCGGCCGCTTTGGCATAGTTCACCTGGATCAGCTCGGAACGCAACGGTGCCAATTCCTCGATCTGCTGCTGAGATTCGAGCTCGAGCTTCTCGCGTGCCGCGATCTCCTCGGTCGGCGCGACCAGCACCACGTTGTCGTTGCGGCGCATCGACAGACCCTTGGTCTTGAGGATGATGTCCATGGCCTGGTCCCAGGGGACGTTCTTGAGACGCAGCGTGATGCGGCCCGCCACGGTGTCGCTGACGACCATGTTCAACCCCGTGAAATCGGCCAGCAACTGCAGTACCGCACGCACCTCGATATCCTGGAAGTTCAGCGACAGGCGCTCACCCTCGTAGACCTGCTGTTCGCGCAGGCGTGCCTCTTTCTCCTGCTTGGTCAGGGCACGGAACTCGACGGTGTAGGTGTTGTTGGCCTGATAGGCCAGATGCTCGAATTCCCCCGCCGTCGCGATCGTCATACGCACGTTGCGACCGTCGGGGCGCGTTTCGATGAGTTTGACGGGCGTGGCGAAGTCCGTCACATCGAGCTTGCGCGCGAGCTGTGTCGGCAACGAGGTGTCCATGAAGTCGAGGACCACCTTGTCACCCTGCTGACGCATATCGACGACGATCGAGGGGTCGGACAATGCGATCTCGACACGACCTTCACCTTGGGTGCCACGGCGGAAGTCGACATTTTCGAGTGCCAATCCGCGACGACCGACCAGATTGCGGTCACTCGCCATCGATGCGCGGGGGGCTGCCGTCGCCGACATGCTGCCCGCGCCACCGCTGGCGCCGATGCTGACGTACAGCTTGTTACCTTCGCTGCGGATATCGTGGGTCACTTGTTCGAGCAGATTGATCACGACGCGCGTACGGTCACCGGCCTCGATCGCGGTGACGCTGCGTGCCATGCCGATCGCCACCGGGGTCACGCGCTGGCTCAGCGAACTCGTGGTGTTGGCAAGGTCGATCGCGATACGCGCCGGATTGTCGGTAATGAACGACGTCGGTTCCGCCACCGGTTCGCTCGTGGTCAGCACGATCTCGACCCGGTTGCCGGGCAACGCCGAAAAACTGATGTCCTGCAACTGGTTGGCCAGCGCACTCGACACCAGGCCCCAGAGCAACAGCATGCCAGCCATCGCGGTCTTGTGCGCCTTAACCTTCGTAAACATCGTGCCTTCTCCTATTCCTCGCCCAACGCAACCGCTGCTTCCTTCTCGAGGAAACCGCTGCCCGCCGGGACGAGTTCAATCAGCTCAATTTTGTCTTCACTGATACGCGTGATCTTGCCGTCGTTCTGACCCATGTAGTTGCCTGGCGCCACGCGATGAATGGTGCCGTCATTGGTCTTCACGAGTCCCCAGGTCTGCTCGTTCTGCTCGAGCGTGCCGACCATGCGCAATGAGTCGAGCGTGTACGATTCGAGCTCCTCCTTGCGACGATTGGGGTCGGGACGGATGCCGTTGTCGAGGACGGTTTCGGCAGTCTGTGTCTCGTCCACGGGTGCCGTGAACGGGTCACGCCGTCCTTTGTCCGAATACACGAACCCAACCACCTGTTTTACTTCGGGAATTGGTTCGATACCCGACGCCGGCCGACTTTTCACCTCGTCAACGTAGGCCCGCAGGTCGGACATGTCCTGATTCGCGCACGCAGCAAGCAACAGGGGCAATGAAAAAGCGAGGTACTTACGCATGATCACCCACCTGCCTCATCGAGATAACGATAGGTGCGTGCCGTCGCCTCGAGAACGAGCGTTGGCGAATTCGCCGACTGCGGCCGTACCTCGACGTCGTGGATCGTGACGATGCGCGGGAGCGCCGCAAGGCCACTCACGAACTCACCGAATTCGTGGTACTTGCCAACGACACGGATCTTGATCGGCAGTTCAGCGTAGAAGTCCTTGGGCACTTCACCCTGCGGCTGGAACAGCTCGAACTCGAGGCCCGCCGCGAGCCCGGTCTGCGAAACATCGACCAGCAGGTCTGCGACCTCGGTGCGGTTCGGCAGCTGCCGCAGCATGGCACCGAACGACTCCTGCATCTCAGCGAGTTGTGCACGGTAGGCATCGAGGTTGGCCGCCTTGGCCTGCTTTG
>JAGRHA010000133.1 GCA_020445205.1 Gammaproteobacteria bacterium | reverse complement strand
GCCGAAGCCGAAGCCGAAGCCGAAGCCGAAGCCGAAGCCGAAGCCGAAGCCGAAGCCGAAGCCGAAGTGAAACGCGATGAAGCGTGAGCGCGTCGATACCGAGCGTCTGCAGAAGCTGCTGGCGAACGCCGGTCTGGGTTCGCGGCGTCAGCTCGAGTCACTGATCGCCGACGGCCGGGTGAAGGTCAATGGTCGCGTCGCCAAGCTCGGCGACCGTGCGAGCGCCGATGATCGCATCGAGGTCGATGGGCGGCCCGTCGGCGGCAAACGCCTGCTCGCGCATCCGCGATTCGTCCTCATGTACAACAAGCCGGAAGGCGAGGTCGTGACACGCAACGATCCGGAAGGGCGCAAGACGGTATTCTCGCGTCTGCCGAAACTGGCGGCGGGGCGCTGGATCGCCGTCGGCCGGCTCGATGTCAACAGTGCGGGACTGTTGTTGTTCACCAACGACGGTGAACTTGCCAACCGCCTGATGCATCCGCGCTACCAGATCGATCGTGAATATGCGGTGCGGGTCAATGGCGAGGTGACCGACGACATGGTCCGTCAGCTCGTGTCAGGCGTTGAACTCGAAGACGGTCCGGCGCGATTCGAAGACGTCGTCGATTCGGGTGGCGAAGGTGCCAATCACTGGTTTCACCTCGTGATCATGGAAGGACGCAAGCGCGAGGTGCGGCGCCTGTGGGAAGCTGTCGGCGTGACAGTGTCGCGGCTCAAACGTGTACGCTACGGTCCGATCATTCTCGACAGCAGCGTGAAAGTCGGTCAGTACCGTGAGTTGAACCCGGAGGAACGGCGCGCGCTGCTGCAGGTCGTGGCGCTCAAAGACGATCGCCCCTGGGGCACCTTGGAGCGCAAACCGAAACGTCATGCCGGCGCTCATCAGCCGTGGAAGACGCGCAGCCGGCACTGATGGCGCGCGTAAGAGCGGAGGCGGAATTCGCGCCTGCGCGCCGGACGTTGCTCGATCTCTACGAAAGCCTGCTGGCGATGTACGGCGAACAGCCTTGGTGGCCTGCCGAGTCGGCATTCGAAGTCGTCGTTGGCGCAGTGCTGACGCAGAACACGGCATGGACCAATGTCGAAAAGGCGATCGAGGCGCTCAAGGCGCGCGGTCTCCTGTCTCTGCACGCGATCCTCGGCTGCGATCTGTCATCGCTCGCTGATGCGATTCGGCCTTCGGGTTATTACAACGTCAAAGCGGCACGCTTGCGGTCCGTCTGCGCCTTTTTCCAGGCGCAGGGTGGATTGGAAACATTTGCACGGATCGATGTCGCAACCCAGCGTAGCCTGTTGCTCGGCGTCAACGGCATCGGTCCGGAAACGGCCGACGATATCCTGCTGTATGCATTCGATCGTCCGGTGTTTGTGATCGATACGTACACGCGCCGACTGTTGCAGCGCCACCACCTCACGCGTGGTGACGAGTCATACGAGGAACTGCGTCGGGGATTCGAGCGCGCGTTACCGGCCGATCTCCACCTGTTTCAGCAGTATCACGCGCTGATTGTGGTGCACGCGAAACATGCATGCCGCAAGTCGCCGCTGTGCCTCGAATGCGGGCTCTCGGCCACCTGCGCGAGTGGCCGCTGAACACGTGTCGCGTCATCCCAGTACGGTACGGTTGCGGCCGTCGGACTTGGCTTGGTACAGCGCTTTGTCGGCACGGTCGAAAAAGCGCTGTTCGGTGTCCTTGGCGGCCAGTCCGGCAACGCCGATGCTGACCGTGAGGTCGACGGACCGCCCACGCACTGTCTGCATCGCAGCCACGTTTTCACGGATGCGCTCTGCGAGCAGGCGTGCACCGTCGACGCCCGTATGGCTCGTGAGAACGACGAATTCTTCACCGCCGAAGCGGTAGAGCAGGTCGCAGCGTCGCACGGTATTGGCGATGGTCTGCGAGATCGCGACCAGTACATCGTCGCCGAAGGTATGACCGAACTTGTCGTTGAACGACTTGAAATGATCGATATCGATGACCAGCACCGACAGCTTCTGACCCTGGCGTCTGGCGAGGTCGATCTCACGCGTCAGGGCATTGCTCAATGCCAGCCGGTTCTGCACCCCCGTGAGCGGGTCGCGTGACGCCATTTCGACGGCCTGCTTGTAGGTCAGCGCGTTGCGCAGCGGATAGATCAGGGCACACAACAGGTTCTCGAGCGATGACAGCTCGTGTTCGGCGAACGGCAGGTCGCGGAACACACGGATGCTGCCGAGAGAGTTGTCGTGCAACACCAGGGCGTAGGTTGCGCGTTCCGATGCCTCGCGACCGTACAGGAAACGTGTCTCGTTATTTGGCAAGGTGTAGCCGAGTCCATCGACCGAGAGGTAGCGTTGGATCTCCTTTCCGAACAGATTGATCTGCATCTCGATGTCGAGCGTGGTCTGCAGCACGCTGGCGAGCTCGAGAACGCGCGGGCCAAGATTCTCCGGAAGGACCGGAGCAACCGTGCCGCGAGTCTGGAGTGGATTGACCAAAGCGAGGTTACCTGTGTTGGTGTGGCCGAAGGTGTCCATGTCGAGTTTCCCGTTACTGAGTGGGCGCCATAACCAAAGCGACAATCGTGCCAATAAAGACATCGCTTTAAAAATCAATTATATAGATGGCCTGGTTGGCGTCGTGACGGGATCGCGTCGAGTTTTTCTCCTTACCTTATCTTCCCAATCGTCGAATTACCGGCAGTTTAGGCGAATGCGGTTCGCTGGCAACATTCCGACGATGCCGCGTCGTGTCGCGTGCGGGGCGGCGAGGCAGATGCCATGCTTGTGCAGCGTGCGGACAAGAATCCTGACGGTGGAGGCGGCAATTCGGATGACACGTTTTTTGATCGTAGCTGTTGCGGCACTGGCGTTCGCGCAGGTGAGCGTCGCCGCCACTCCGGCCGGCGATGCAGGCCTCGCGCCGGGACTGGTGAACCCCGGTTATCACGACAAGCCGTCGTGGTTCAAAGAATCGTTTCTCGATATTCGCGAAGACGTGGCTGAAGCCAGCACCAACGGCAAACGTCTGTTGCTGTATTTCTATCAGGACGGCTGCCCGTATTGCGCGAAGCTACTCAATGACAACTTCGGTAACAGCGCAATCGCCGACAAGACGCGGCACCACTTCGACGTGATTGCGATCAACATGTGGGGCGATCGCGAGGTGACCGATCTCTGGGGCACCGCGACCACGGAAAAACAGTTTGCCGCAGCGCTGCGCGTGCAGTACACGCCGACATTGCTGTTCCTCGACGAGTCGGGGCGTGTCGTGTTGCGTATCAACGGTTACTTCGCGCCGCATAAGTTCGATGTCGCGCTGGACTTCGTCGCTGGCCGGCACGACAAGCAACAACGCTTCAGCGATTATCTGCAGGCGGCGGCTCCCGTGGCGGCCGGTGCCAAACCGCGTGTGCTGCCTGGCGCACTGCCGTCGCCGTTGATGCTCGCCAAGCGTGGCGACAGTGGGCGGCCGTTGTTGGTGATGTTCGAGCAGGGTAGCTGCGCCGAGTGCGAGGAATTGCACGACGACATCCTTTCACAGCCGGGCGTCGCTCACGCGTTGACCAATGTCGATGTCGCGCAGATCGACCTGCGCGGCGACGCGAGCGTACAGACACCCGACGGGCGCACACTCACGGAGCGCGACTGGGCGCGCGAGCTCGGCATCGAGTACGCCCCGAGTCTGGTGTTCTTCGATCAGGCGGGCAAGGAGGTGTTTCGCACCGAGGCTTACCTGCGGTCGTTCCATGTGCATGGTGCGATTGATTATGTGGTGTCGGGTGCCTATCGCTGGCAGCCCTCGTTCCAGCGCTTCCTGCAACATCGCACGGAGCTGCTTGGCGAACGCGGTATCACGGTGGATCTGATGAACTGACCTCGTCTGCGGATCGCTCGCGCGGGGTGGGGGCGAGATCCAGCTCGGGCTCGGGATCGGCGCCTGGATGCATCTCCAGAACCACAGGCGTGGTGCGAACCAACGGCACGAACTCGGTCTGGTCCGCGAGCGCGGGTGCCTCACGCTGAGTGCGTCGGTAGAGACCGTATAGTGCCAGCAGCGCCGCCATTCCCGCCGAAAGCACCGGCAGCCCGACCGGACCGGCGAACTCCATCGCGATGCCACCGAGCAGTGGCCCGAACAAGGCGCCAAAACCGTAGACGAGCAGCAGGCCTCGTGTCGCTTCGAGCACCTGGCCTGGATCGAGGTGGTCGTTGGTATGCGCGACGCTGATGCCGTACAAAGAGAACATCAGGCCGCCATACAGGGCTGCGGCCAGCGCCAGACCTGGCAGGCTCTGCATCACGAGTAGCGCGACACCCGCGGCGACCAGCGCAGTGGCGAAGCTGACAAGGATCAGCACGTTGCGTCGGTCGTAACGGTCGGACAGATGGCCGATGGGCCATTGCAGCAACGCCCCGCCGAGGATGGTGGCGCTCATGAGCAACGCAATCTGGAATTCGCCGAGCGCCAGTCGCTGTCCGAACACCGGGGTCATCCCCCAGAAGGCGCCGTTGACCATGCCTGCGCCCAGTGCCCCGATCGTCCCCAGCGGCGAGGTGCGCAGGAGCTGACCCAGTTTCACCGGGACCACGGCTTCGATACGCGGTTCGGTGACACGCGTGACGGCTATCGGTATCACGCCCAACGCGATGAGCATGGCGGCGAGGGTGAACGGCACCATGCCGTCGGGTTCGCCGACGAGCAACAGAAACTGCCCGAGACCGAGGGCGAACAGCGTACTCATCATGTAGATCGAGAAAATGCGTCCGCGCGCGCTACCGGCACTCTGCTCGCTGAGCCAGCTCTCGACGACCATATACAGACCGACGACACACAATCCGTTGAGGATGCGCAAGGGTAGCCACGCCGCAGGATGCACCAACAAGCCGAAACTCAGCACGCTCGCTGCGGCCAGCGAAGCGAGTGCGGCGAAGGTGCGGATGTGGCCGACGTTGCGGATCACGCGTGGGACGAACAGCGTGCCCGCGACATAGCCGACGTAGTAGCCCGCCATGATCAGACCGGTCTCGAGGTTGCTGAAAGCGGCGAGTGCAGCACGCACACCGAGCACGGTGCCCAGCAACCCGACGCCCACCAACAGTAGGGCAAGGCCGCCGATCAGCGTCGCGATAGTCGGCGTCACGTGTGACTCCGGGGGGTGTTCAGCCGTGCAGTGTCACATGTCTCCAATACCTGCATCGAACCGACCGAATCAGCCTTCCCAGGTCAGTCGTTGCCCCGTCGTTCCGCGGCTGTCTGGCCCCATGGCCCACAGGTAGAGCGGCATCGGCACGTCGGGAAGCTTCAGTATGGCGTTGTCCTCGCCAGGGAAGATGCGCTTGCGCAATGACGTCAGTGTCGGCCCGGGGTCGATGCAATTGACGCGGATGGCGCTGTTTTCGAGTTCGGCGGCAAGCACCTGGGTGAATCCTTCGATGGCGAACTTGGATGCCGCATAAGCGCCCCAGAATGCCTTACCCTGCTGTCCGACTGCATCGGTCGTGAACAGGATGCTGGCGTCATTCGAACGTTCCAGCAGCGGCATGCAGGCCTGGGTGAGCAGAAACGGCGCGTTGAGGTTCACCTGCATGATCTTCATCCAGTCCGCGGCATCGTGGTCCTTTATGCGGCTCAGGTACGGCAACAGGGCGGCATTGTGCAAGATGCCGTCGAGCTGGGCGAAGTTCATGTCGATCACGTGCGCGAGTTCTTCGAAGTCGTGCGGCGAAGCGCCTTCGAAATGCATCGGATAGATGGCGGGTTCGGGGCCCCCTGCGGCCTCGATCTCGTCGTATACGGCTTCGAGTTTCGGTACTGTCTTGCCAAGCAACACCACCGTGGCACCGTGTGCGGCAAACGCGCGTGCCGCGGCACGGCCTAACCCGTCACCGGCACCCGTGACGAGGATCACACGATCGTCCAGAAGGTCATCGGCCGGTGAGTAGTCTGCGTGCATTTACGGCTCTCTTGGGATAGTCATCAACGGGCAGCGCGCCATGCGGTCCACAGTTTGGCCAGCGGGGCACGGTCGATCAATTCAGGGTGCACAGCATAACCCGAGCGCCGCAGCTTTTCGTGCAGCGCGCGCGCCAGGGCGGCAAGTCGCATGCCCACCTCGCTGGAACGCGCTTGCGCCAGATGGCCGGGAGCGAGGGCGGCGAGCAGCGCTTCGATGCGTTCCGTGCGCTGCCCCGCCGACAGCGTGCGCAGCTGCTCGGCACCACAGTCTGCTGGCAACAGGTCGGGACGTCGTGCGACATGCTGGATACGCGCTATCGCTGAACAGTAGCCGCCAGCATCGAGGTTTGCGCTGGCGTCCGCCGCAGCGTCTGTGTCCACGCTGGCGAGCAGATGGAACAAGGTACCTTGGTCGTCGCGACACGCGTCGGCGAATGCGAGGTCGTCGGTTGGCTGTGGTGTTTGCAGTGTGCGTTCGGCGGCATCCACGACGCACAGCATGGCGCTTGCGGTCGTTGTGCCCGTTTCTTCGCGGCTGAGTGCGCGCAGCAATGGGTGGCGCGGCGATCCCTCCGCCGTCGCCGTGATCTCCTGTCGCCACCAGTCGAGCTTGAGGCGCGCGACGCCGGGATCGTGTGGCCGGTCGCTGATCTCGCGTATCAGTGCGTGCCAGGCGAGCAGGTAAGCATTCAGCTGTCGCCGTGTGTCAGCGGAAAAACGCACGGCGTAGTAGGCCGCGGATCCGGGAGGCGTCGCGCGATTGGGAAACGCCCATTCGTCAACGACGTCAGCAGGCATGGATGGTTGCCGACTCGTCATTGCGTCGTCGCTGCTGTGGGGCTGCTGCGCGCTCCGCAACCGCCGGCGTTGAACACCGCCAAGAACCCGTCATCAGCCTGCCAGCGCCGTCTCGAAAAGGTCGAGCAATTGCTGCGGTCGGTCGATCATGGCGTCGGCCAGCCAATGCTCGGGTGGATCTTCAGGATGCAGATAGCCATAGCGGGCACCCACCGTCGTGCAGCCCGCGGCACGCCCGGCCTGCATGTCACGGCCGGCGTCGCCGACGTACCAGGTCCTGTGTGGATCGCATTCGATCAGTGCGCATGCGTGCAGTATTGGCTGCGGATGTGGCTTGCGGTGCGCACAGGTGTCACCGCTGACGATGCAGCCGGCGACGCGGTCGAGTCCCATGGCGTGCATCAGCGGATCGGTGAGCCAGGCCGGCTTGTTGGTGACGACACCCCAGTCGATGCCGGCGTCAGCGAGATGGTCGAGCACTGCCTGCATGCCGGGAAACAGCGCGGTGTGCTGACACAGGTTGCCGGCGTACACATCGAGTAGAAAGCGTCGACGTTCTTCGAAGCCGTCTTCGTCCGGCTGCATGCCAAAACCGAGCCGGACGAGGGCGATGCCGCCGTGCGACACCACGGGGCGGATGGTTTCGAACGGCAGCGTCGGCATGCCGTAGTGCACGAGCGTCTCGTTGAGCGCTTGTGCGAGGTCCGGGGCGGTGTCGGCGAGCGTGCCATCGAGATCGAACAGCACGGCGTGCGGCGGGGCGAAGCGGTTCATGCGTCGAGGACGGTGGCGACCATGTAATTGACGTCGACGTCGCGGGGATCGAGGCGATAGGTGCCGGTCAACGGGTTGTACGTGAGTCCCGTGATGTCGCGCATGTCGAGTTGCGCCTCGCGAATCCACCGTGATAGCTCCGATGGGCGGATGAATTTCGCATAGTCGTGTGTCCCCTTCGGCAACATGCGCAGGACGTACTCGGCACCGACGATCGCGAACAGGTAAGCCTTCGGATTGCGGTTGATGGTGGAAAAGAACACGTGACCGCCCGGTTTCACGAGCGCGGCGCAGGCGCGGATGACCGAAGCGGGGTCGGGTACGTGCTCGAGCATTTCCATGCAGGTGACGACATCGAACGCGGCCGGCAATTCGGCCGCCAGTGCCTCGGCGGCGATATGTCGATAGTCGACCTCGACACCACTTTCGAGCAGGTGCAGCCGGGCCACCTCCAGCGGTGCCTTGCCCATGTCGATGCCGGTGACCGCGGCGCCGCGTTGCGCCATCGATTCGGCCAGGATGCCGCCGCCACAACCGACATCGAGTACGCGCTTGTCGGCGAGGCCGACTCGCTCATCGATGTAGTCCAGGCGCAGTGGGTTGATGTCGTGCAGGGGCTTGAATTCGCTGTTGGGATCCCACCAGCGCGAAGCGAGTTGCTCGAACTTGTCGACCTCGGCGTGATCGACATTGGCGGCTGTCGTCATAAGGGTTGGTCCGTCATGTGGCGTGTGACGATTATACGGGAGCGCACGCACGCCAGCGCGATTGCCCTGCGTCTCGCAGGGTAGGGTGATAGGCAACGCCACAGTGGCGTGCTGGCTGTCGCCGGCGGTGGTTGTCCATTCGCGGCGCCACCATCGCAACACCCGCGTGTGCGGCCAGGTCAGTCGGCCGCCTGGATCTTTGCGCGCCAGCCAGCGGCCCGCTGCAGCGTGTCGTCGAGATCGATCGTCGTCAACGTGCGGTCGTCGAGCACGTGGCGGCCGTTGATCCAGACGTGGCGTACCTGCTCGCGACCGGCAGCATAAACGATCTGGGATACCGGGTGATACACGGGTTGGGTCTCGGGCTGGCTCAGATCCACGGCAACGATGTCGGCGGATTTTCCCGCCAGCAATGAGCCGGTATCGCGCTCGATGCCGAGCGCCCGTGCGCCGTCCAGCGTGGCCATCTGCAGCACGGCGTCGGCGGGCAGTGCGCAGGCATCGCCGTCGATGCCTTTCGCCAACAGCGCAGCGGTCTGCATCTCTGCGAGCATATCGAGGTCGTTGTTGCTCGCTGCGCCATCGGTGCCGAGTGCGACGTTGATGCCAGCGGCACGCAGCCTGCTGACGGGGCAATGGCCTGAAGCAAGCTTGAGATTCGACTGCGGGCAGTGCACGACATGGGCGCCGTTCTGCGCGTAGAGCGCGATCTCTTCGTCTTCGAGCTGGGTCATGTGGACGCCGATGAGTTGCGGCGAGATCAGGTCCATGCGCCGCAGGCGCTCGAGCGGGCGGCAGCCATACTGCTCTATGCTGCCGGCCACTTCTGCAGCGGTCTCGTGTACGTGCATGTGGATCGGCAGATCGAGTTCGTTGGCGAGGCGCAGCACACGCTTCATCGGTGCGTCCGACACCGAATAGGGCGCATGTGGCGCGAACGCCGTACGCACGAGCGGTTCATTGCGCAGTTGGTCGTGCAGTGCGACGGCCCTGTCGAAATAGCCGTCCGTGTCCGCGGCCCATGCCGAGGGGAAATCGATGACGATGAGCCCGACTGTCGCACGGATGCCCGCGTGCGCAGCGACGCGCGCGGTGACGTCGGGAAAGAAGTACATGTCATTGAAACAGGTCGTGCCGCCGCGCAGCATCTCCGCGATGGCGAGCCGTGAGCCGTCGGCGACGAACGCCTCGTGCACCCAGCGCGCCTCGGCCGGCCAGATGTGCTCGTTGAGCCAGCTCATGAGCGGCAGGTCGTCGGCGAGCCCGCGGAACAGCGTCATGACGCAGTGGGTGTGTGCATTGACGAGACCGGGTATCAGCGCATGACCGGGAAGGTCGACGGTCTGGTGCGCCTCGATCTCCGCTTCGGCCTGGGCGCGCGGCAGAACAGCGACGATGCGTCCCGCATCGACGGCGATACTGTGCTGCGCGAGGACGCCCGGTGTCTCGACCGGGACGACCCAGTCGGCGTGAATCAACAAGTCTGTCTGCACGATGTTCTGCCGTTAGTGCCAGCGAGGTGGGTAAAATACCGCACTTTGTCGCTTACCGAGCCATCGATGAAACAAGTCACGCTGGATATTCCCATCACTGCCGATGCCGCAATCGTGTGGCATGGCGATCGTCTGTATCTGCTGGATCAGCGTCTGCTGCCGGCGCGTGAGGTGTTCGTCGAGTGCAGCGACGCGCCGTCGACCGCCGAAGCGATCCGCGCGATGGTGGTACGTGGTGCACCGGCGATCGGCATCTCTGCGGCGTACGGCGTGGCGCTCGCCGCGCGCGAGCGCTTCGCGAGCGCCGGTGACGACTGGCGGTCGTCAATCGAAAGTGACCTGCGGGTGCTCGCCGAGTCCCGACCGACAGCGGTCAACCTGTTCTGGGCGCTCGCACATATGCGGCGGGTGATCGAGGGACTGCCGCCCGGTGACCCGTTCGAACGTCTGCTGACCGAGGCGCAGGCGATACATGCCAGGGACCGCGAAGACAATCGCCGTATGGGGGACTTTGGCGCCGCATTGATCGAGGGGCCGACAGCCGTGATCACACACTGCAACACCGGTGGACTGGCGACCGGTGGCTGGGGTACGGCACTCGGCGTGATTCGCAGCGCGCATGCACAGGGGCGGGTGGAGCGCGTCTACGCCGACGAAACGCGGCCGTGGCTTCAGGGTGCGCGCCTGACCGCATGGGAACTCGTGCGTGACCACATCCCGGTGCAGCTGATGGCCGACGGTGCGGCAGCAGCACGCATGGCACGCGGTGGTATCGGTTGGGTCATCGTGGGCTCAGACCGGATCGCGGCGAATGGCGACGTCGCCAACAAGATCGGCACCTACGGACTCGCCGTTGCGGCGCGTCACCATGGTGTGCGCTTCATGGTCGCCGCGCCGACTTCGACGATCGACCTCGATACCGCCGACGGCAGTGCCATTCCGATCGAAGAACGTCCGGCCGACGAGGTCCTGCAGTGTGCGGGGCAGCGTACAACCGCTGCCGGGGTGGGGGCCTGGAATCCGGTCTTCGATGTAACGCCGGCGGCGCTCATCGATGCGATCGTGACCGAACGCGGGGTGATCGAACGCCCGGATGCCGCGCGCATCGCGGCACACATGGGCGGGCGCTGAACCGCGCGCGTCAGCCGCGCATCTTGAAGCGGCTGACGAGATTTACCAGGCCGTCGACGCTGCCGGACAGTTCCTGCGTTGCCGCGGACGTGCGCGCGACTTCGCTGCCGTTCTCCTGCGCCATCTGATTGATCTCGGTCACGCTGCGGTTGATATCTTCGGCGACGTGGCTCTGTTCCTCGGCCGCGGTCGCGATCTGGATCGACATCTGGGTGATGTGACCCACCGACTCCGAGATCGCCGACAACATCTCGCCGACCTTGTTGGCACGATCGACCGTGCTGTCCGCCTTGCCGCGACTGTTGCTCATGACCGTAACCGTCTGTTCGACGCTTGTCTGCAGGCTCTCGACCATCTCCTGGATCTCGCGTGTCGACTCCTGCGTACGGTGGGCGAGTTGGCGTACCTCGTCGGCCACCACGGCGAAGCCTCGGCCCTGTTCGCCAGCGCGCGCCGCCTCGATCGCTGCGTTCAGCGCCAGCAGGTTGGTCTGTTCGGCGATGCCACGGATCACCTCGAGCACCGTGCCGATGCGCTCGCTGTCGGTGTGGACCCGGCGTACGGTATCGGCCGCAGAGGCGATGTCTTCGGCAAGTGCGTGCACGGCCGACGAGGCATCGTCGACTGCACGGTTGCCGTCGGTGACAGCGCTCAATGTCTTTTCGGCGGTACCCGCGACCTCGGCCGTGCGTGCGGCGACTTCCTGCACGGTTGCCGACATCTCGGTCATCGCCGTGGCGATCTGTGCCGTCGCGGATTGTTGCAAGGCAATGCGCTCGTTCGTCGTCGCGGCCGTTCCTGCGAGTTCATCGGCGACATGATTGATCGAGCCGGATGACTGTTTGATCTGCTGCACCATGCTGCGGATGGTGCCGACGAATGCGTTGAATCCCCGCGCGAGCTGCGCGACTTCGTCTTTGCCCGCATCGTCGAGTGCGACGTCGAGGTCGCCGTCGCCGCTCGAGATCTCGTTCATCATTTGCGTGGCGCTCAACAGTGGTTTGGCCACACTACGGCCACTCAGCCAGATCACGAAACCGAAGGCGAGCAGGGCGGTGATCCCGGCACCCACCGTCGCCATCTGGATCGTGCCGAGCTGATTGGCGAAGAAGCTGCGGTCGATGCCGACGGCGAGGACGCCGATGACGTTGCCGGAGAAGTCTTTGACTACGTCGGCATAGACACCATATGGCTTGTCGGCGATGGTCTCTTCGAAGTGACCGGGCTGACCGGCACTCACGGCGCTGAGAAATCCGTCGGGAATCTCGACGCCATCACCGAATGTCGATGCGAAGCGCTCGAAACGATTGTCGCGCTTCAGATACAGCGCGAGGGCGACATCGTGTGCTGCCGTGTAATGGTCGAAGAACGCCTGTCCGAACGACATGCCGAGTTCGACGCTGCCGACGTGGCGGCCGTCGGCGCGAATCGGCATAACACCCCGCACACCGAGCCCGGCGACCCCGATCTCGAGGCCCTTCACGGGTTTGGACTGGGCGTTGGCCTCGACCACGGTCTTGCGAAAGCCCGACAGGTCGTCGCCGAACTTTTCCGGCTTGTGCACGCGCAGGAACGATGTCGCGGGCGGCACGTGGAACTGGAACTGGCGGACGTTGTATTCCGCCTTCATCTTGGCGAACCCGGGCACGAAGCTCGCGGCGAGCGCATCGCGGTCGCCGTCACGCATGGCATTCTGCACTTCCGGCAGGTTGCTGATCAGTGCCGACGTCGCCAGTGCCTCGCGCCCGATCGCATCGATCTCGGCGATGACATTGCCGTGAACCGCGCGCAGTTCGCGTTGTGCTGCGGTATCGAAACCGTCGGTGACCAGGTGGTAGATGATGGCGGACGCGGCACCGCCGATCAGGACGGCACCGACCAGGACCGTGCCGACCAGGCGCGGAACCACGGGTATGTTGCGCAGCATGCTGATGACTCCCTTGCAGATGCCTCGCGGATCGGCATCTGCAGGGGAATCTTGAGCCTGCGAAGGTTAAGAACCTTGCGAATCAGGATCCTGTTCAGGCGGCGGCCCGTTGCTCCTGAGCGTGGTTGAGGGCAGCGATCAGCGCACGCATCGAGGCGCTGACGGTATCGCGGTCGAAGGCCGCTCCGGCGCTGCGCATGCCGTCGACATTGACCTGAACATACGCGACGGCATCGGCGCCCGTTCCCTCACTCATGGCATGCTCACTGTAGTCGACGACATTGATGCGGTTGCCGAACTGGTGTTGCCAGGCGTCGACGAACGCCTCGATGGCCCCGTGCCCCTGGCCGCGGATGGTAACGCTGCCCTGTTGGCCGCGGATCTCGGCCGCGATGGCGTCGATGCCGTCGTGGCGTTGCAGCTGGTAGCCCGTCAGCGCATAGGGTTGCGCTACAGCGACGAAATGGCGCGTGAACAATTCGTAGATGCGCTCGCTGCTGACTTCGCCGCTGGTCGCCTCGCTCTCGCGTTGCACCACCTGCGCCAGTTCGACCTGCATCCAGCGTGGCAGGCTCAGCCCGTAATCACGCTCCAGCACGAACGCGACACCGCCTTTGCCCGATTGGCTGTTCACACGAATGATGGCCTGGTAGTCGCGGCCCAGGTCGCGCGGATCGATCGGCAGGTAGGCCACCTGCCACGGCTCGTCGTCGCGCTGTCGGCTCAGGCACTTGCGAATCGCATCCTGGTGGCTGCCCGAGAAGGCCGTGTACACCAGTTCGCCAACCCACGGGTGGCGCGGGTGTACCGGCATGCCGGTGCACTGTGTGTAGACCTCGATGATCTCATCGGCATTCGACAGGTCGATCTCGGGATCGACGCCCTGGCTATACAAATTCATCGCCAGGGTCACGATGTCCATATTGCCGGTGCGCTCACCGTTGCCCAGCAGGGTGCCCTCGACGCGGTCTGCGCCCGCCATCAAGGCCAGTTCGGTGGCGGCAATTGCCGTGCCCCTGTCGTTGTGGGTGTGCAGAGACACGATGATCGCGTCGCGCCTGGCAACGTGCGTGCAGAAGTATTCCACTTGGTCGGCGAAGACGTTGGGTGTGCTGCTCTCGACGGTCGCCGGCAGGTTGATGATGCATGGCCGCTGTGCGGTCGGTTGCCAGACCTCCGTGACCGCGTTGCAAACCTCGACGGCGTAATCCCATTCGGTATTGGAAAAGCTTTCCGGCGAATACTGGAAAGTCCACTCGGTTTGCGGATAGCGCTCCGCGTGTGACTTGACCATGCGAGCGCCGTCCGCAGCGATCTTCCTGATGCCTTCGCGGTCGCGCCCGAACACGCGCTCCCGTTGCACGGTCGATGTCGAGTTGTAGACATGCACGATCGCACGGTTGACGCCACGCAGCGCCTCGAAAGTGCGTGCGACGAGTTCTTCACGTGCTTGCACCAGAACCTGGATCGTCACGTCGTTGGGAATGTGGTCGCCCTCGATCAACCAGCGGACGAAGTCGTAATCGGGCTGGCTCGCGGCAGGGAACCCGACCTCGATCTGCTTGATGCCGATCTTTACCAGCAGGTCCCACAGACGCTGTTTCTGCACCACGTTCATTGGCTCGAGCAACGCCTGGTTGCCATCGCGCAGGTCGACACTGGCCCAGGTCGGGGCTTGTGTAATGACCTGGTCGGGCCAGCGGCGGTTGTGCATGGCGTTGACCGGGGCGGCGCGGTAACGGCGGTGGTCGAACTGTTTCACGGGATCGGCTCCTGATGTGTTGCGAATGGCTGCTTGGTCGCCTGCTGCCTCCCCGGTACGGGGAGGGGCGGGTAACAGTTTCGGCATCCCGGTGGTGGGGGTTGCCGTTGGTCCGCCGCGCCCTTGTGGGGCGGGGCGTGATCGCCGGCTTGTGGCCGACGGTGAAAGATTACGTCAGGAATCACGCAAAAGGATTGCGAATTACGCTCGAAATCCGACGAGAACAACAAGAAACTGCTAATATTACGCCAATACGAGAATTATTATGCCAATGAGTACTGAAATGGAGCAAAGTCTGCGCCTGGACGGGTACGATCGCCGGATCCTCGATGTGTTGCAGCGCGAAGGTCGGATCAGCAATCAGGAACTCGCCGACCGTATCGGTCTTTCGCCATCGCCG
>JAGRHA010000132.1 GCA_020445205.1 Gammaproteobacteria bacterium | reverse complement strand
GTTTGCACACGGTTGAGTTCGGGAAAGACGTTGACACTGTTGCCCGAGCCTTCGAGCTTGATGCGCAGCGGACGATTGTTTGACGTCGCCTGCTCGATAGCGCGCTGCAACGCGCTCTGGAAGTAATCGGCCGGGTCGTAGAACAACTGGGTACGCGCGTCGGGGTCGGTGTAGGCCGCTTCGCTCATCTTGCCGTAGGAAGGGTGCCAGCGGCGTTCTGTTCGTGCGAGGCCTGCTGCGTGCGCCGTATCCTGGGCATCAGCGACCTTCGGTACCCGTGGCACGCGTGCCTTCGCGGGTTCACTCGCCGGCGGTGGTGCGATGGCCGTTGGCTCCGCCGCGGGCGTTCGCGTATCCGGTAATTCGACGATGCGAGCTGCCGGCGGTTTGGCAACAGGGGGTAGCGACAACTGCCCCTCGAGGTCGGCCAACGCGGCAAGCAGTGTCGAGACCTTCACGGGTTTGGCGATCCACGTGATATCGCTGAGTTCGGGGTCGCGCACAGAGAGCGCGACGACCGGACCATCGAAGCGCTGGCGGAAATCGGCAAGCAGTTTCTTGGCATCGGCGCCGTCGAGGTCGACGATCGTGATCTGGGTCGCCGGTATCTCGCTGACAAATGTGTAGTGCGCGGCGCCACGCGATGCGACGGCCATCTCCAGGGCTGCCTGAGCACGGCTCGAAAAGCCGAGTGCGAAGAGGTTCAGCGGCGGCGTGTGGGTTTGAGCTTTTGCTTGCACTCGATCTGACTCGCCTTGATACAAGGGTTTCCTTTTCCCCGACAATTCCGTCTGTCTACGAACCGGCCGTCGCCTGCGGCGGAAAGTCAGTTGTGGACGCTGGAGACAGTGTGTTTGCGCGAAAAACGATCACCGTGTCTCTGGCAGGATCTAACGGCTTGCTTGCAGCGGGCTTTAGCCCGGGAAAGGCTTTGACGAACGAAGTGGGGCGAAAACGTGTTAACTCTGTTGCAGTTCGGCGCGGTTCGACGAATTAGCGACTTCTGATGTGTTTCGCTGTCTTCAAGCGCAATCCGTGTCTGGTGAGGGTGAGCGTGTCTGCCGGTCCACGCCGTGGGTCGGTCACCAGCCGTCGGGCAGGCTTCGCGTGTTGTCGAGCAGCCACTGGCGCATCGCCTGCAAGGCATCGTGGTTGTGCGTGTGCTGATAGATCTCGAGCAGTTGGCGGTGGATGCGCGGGTCGTCGTCACCGCGGCGGGTGGCTGTCTCGAGGATCTGTTGGGCTTGTTCGAGCTGGCCGTATTCGATGCAGGCGGCCGCCTCGTCGTAGGCGTTCTGATAGCGGCTGGTGCTTTGTGCCTGTTTGCTGATGATGCGTGGCGTGCCGGTGAAGCCCAGGCTGAGTACGGCGTGACGGATGTGTGCGATCGCGGGGTCGTTGGCGCTGAGCCCGACGCCGGCATGTTCGGCAAGGAACTGTTGCGTCGATGTGTCGAGCACTTTGTCGGCCTGGGTCAGGCAACGCTGCTTGAGCGCACTGCCGGCATCGCCGAGGACGATGAAGAGGTCGACCAGTGCACCGTACAACATCGGCTCGCGCGCCGTGTCGGTGGCGAGATTGATGCGTTGCATGTGCACGCGCAGGTCTTTCGGGCGGCGTTTGACTTCCTGGCTCAGGTAGCTGAACAGACCTGCCTGGTTGCCCTGCGGCGCGAGTCGGACGCGGGTGTTGCCGGCCGCCTGGAAGTGCGCTTCGCGTGGATCGCCGGGTTGCCTGGGAAGCGCGCTGTCGCGGTTGCGCATGATGACGCGGAATGAAGGCGCTGGCTGTTGCATCGGGGTGCCGGGGCAGGTGTGTCTGGATGTCGAAGTCATCGGCGTGGCCTTGGGAATGTTGAATGAGAGTGGTGCAGTGGACGGGCGCGATGGCACGGCTGCGGCTGGTCGCTGTGTGTTGGGAACGTGCTTCGGGTGCGGCGCATCACCACGGGGAACCGACACGCGCCGTTGCCGTGGGTCTCGCCGGGCACCATCAAATGTTCTATATTTGTTCTCTATCCGCTTCCTCCATGTTGCTGCTGTCCGTCTCGCCGGGCAGGGCGAGGTATGTGCCGCGATGCAGGTCGTCGATCTCGAAGAACTCAAGCGTAAAGGTGCCCTGTGGCAGGGCAGGCGCGGGCGCCTGACGGGTGACCTGCTGTTACCCAGCGGTTGGCATGTGCTCGATGAGCTGCTCGGCGGTGGATGGCCACGTGCGGTACTGAGCGAAGTGCTCAGCGATGCCCATCTGGGTCTGTCGTTGGTGTTGCCCTTGCTGGCCGGGCTGAGCCGGGACGCACGCTGGCTGACCTGGGTCACACCGCCGTACCTGCCTTATGCGCCGGCGCTGGCCGCACGCGGTGTCCGGGTCGAACGCCTGTTGCTGGTGCAGCAGGTATCGGCCGGGCAAGCGCTGTGGGCGACCGAGCAGGCGCTGAAATCCGGCGCCTGCAGCCTGGTGCTGGCCTGGCCCGAACCGCAGGGTGCCAAACCGCTGGATACGGCCCAGTTGCGGCGTTTGCAACTCGCTGCGGAACAGGGTGATTGTACCGGTGTGCTGTTCCGCTCGTCGCGTGTTGCGCAGCAGGGTTCGCCGGCCGCGTTGCGCCTGCGTGTGCGGTCGGTGCCGCTGGGACTCGACGTCGAGGTGTTGAAACGACGCGGTGGGTGGGGCGGTACACGCTGTATCGTACCCGTCGAGACAGGCGGGCCCCCCGCGCGTGGTGAACGTACGGGCCCCTCCGGCACGGACAGGGATGTGCAGTCGCCGGTGTGGCAGACACGCCCGCGCGATCGTGCATGAATGCCGCGTGGTGGTTGGCGTGTCGCCGGTGAGGTGGCGCTGCCCGCGTCAGTACGGCCGTTGTTCGCGGCGAGCCTGCTGCCGACGCGCACCGTCCACGCAGCGGGGCATGCCGGCAGTAGCCCGGTCAGTCGCGCGAGCCGAGGTAGTTGAGCAGGCGACCGAGCAGTCCACGTTGCCCCGGGCGCTTGTCCGCTGTGGCTGACCGTTGTCTCTCGCCGGCATGCGCCACGGCACCGATCGCGAGTGCCGCACTGTAGAAACTGAAGACATAGCGGCGCTCGATGCCGAGCATGTCGGCGGTTTCGAGTAGCGACGTCGGTCGTTGTGCCCACAGCGCGGCGATCTGCATGGCATGGTGCGGAATGAAGATGCGCGTGAAATTTGGCCAGTACACCAACCGGACCGGTTGTTCGGGATCGGTGCCGACGGGGATGCGTCCCATCGCCGCCCACAGAGCGACTTTCCACAACAGCCCCGATTCCGTTTGTGTGCGTGGTTCCAGTGATGTCGCGGTCGGCTGCGTGTCTTTGTGCAGCAGCCGGAAATCGACGAAGTTGTCGCTGCCCGAAACCATCGACAAGCGGCGCAGCAGGTGTTCGCGTATCTCGTTCTGGATGCGGTGCTGCACGGGGAAGATCGTGAGGCCTTTGCCCGCGTCGTTGAGACAGGTCATGCGCAATGGCTGTTGCTTGCTGCGCGACAGATCGATCGCGCGTTTCAACACACCCTGGAAGTACTCGCGCGGGTCGTAGAAGCACAGATGGCGCTGGCTGGGGTCGGTGTACGAGGCGTGGGTGAACGATCCGTACGACGGGTGCCGGCGGCGTTCGGTCTGGGCCAGATTGGCTGCGTG
>JAGRHA010000131.1 GCA_020445205.1 Gammaproteobacteria bacterium | reverse complement strand
CCGACCAATGCCTTGATCTCGCTGTCCGACAGCGCCAGCCCCCAAGGCGGCATCAGCGGGCTCAGGCCGCGCGCGGGGCCGCCGTCCTTGATGACGGTGAAGAGTTCATCGTCACTCCGGGATTCCTGGAACTCGGCCGCTGCGAAGTCCGGAATCTTGACGCCAAGATGCGGCGCATCAGGTCCGTCACCATGGCCGCCCGGGCCGTGGCAGCGGCCGCAGTTGGTCGAAAACATACCCTGGATATCCGCGTCACTGAGCTCGACCTCAGCAACGGGCGCGGTCTCCGCGACCATCGTCTCCTCGCCCTTGCGCACCAGGCGAATGATTTCGCCGCCGGGACTGGTTGCGCTGCCCAGCGTCGTCAACAGGATCTCGCCGTCGGGTGTCTGCGTGAACGAGGTGATGCCGCGCTGCGCATACTGGTTGGCTTGAGCCACGATCTCGACCTTGGTCACGCGTTGCCCGGTCGCAGGCATGGCGTAGATGTTGCCCGAATAGTTGTCGCCGAAAAGATACTTGCCGCGCAACTCAGGGTACTTCGCATGACGGTACACGGTGCCGCCGATGATCGCGCGTTCGAACGCGGTATGACGGTAGGTGTAGACCGGCGGCGTTTCGACACCGAGGACCGTCGTCGGGCGTTCGCCCTGAAGCTCTTCACCCTCGGCGAACGGGTATTGGTAGTTACCACCCTTGTCGACGACATTGACCTCTTCCCACACGGTCGAACCGACATCACCCGCCCAGATCTTCCGTGTCTCGCTATCGAACACGATGCGGAAGGGGTTGCGCAGCCCGATGGCATAGAACTCTTCGAGCGCACCGGGCACGCCGACGAATGGGTTGTCCAGCGGAATGTAATAGTGATCGGTCGTGCCACGCGTCGGCTGGTTGACGATCGGCTTGCTGATGTCACCACCCTGCTGATCGACATCGATGCGCAACAGGCCGCCGCTGAGGTTGGCATCGAGATGCTGGTGTGACGTCTTGTCCGACATCTCACCGACGGCGACGTAGAGGAAACCATCCGGACCGAACTCAACCGAGCCGCCGTTGTGGAAGCCGTCGTTCGCGCGGTCCCAAGTGATCATCACCTGCTCCGTGCCACGCACGGCGTCAGGGCCACCGGCACCGAGATCGAAGCGCGACAGATAGTTGATCTGCTCACCCTTGTGCACGCTGGTGTAATAGAGGTAGATGAAGCCGCTGTTCGCAGAGCCCGCACGGCCAAATTGCGGATGGAAAGCGAAGCCCAGGGCACCATTCTCGACTTCCACCTCGCCGACCGTGGACGAAATGTCGAGAAGCAGCGTCGGCTCGCCCGCGCCGTGCCACGGCATGCGCAACAGGCGACCATGTCGCTCGAGAACGTACAGGGTGTCCGTGACCCCCGGCGGGAACTGGACCAGGATCGGTTGCAGGAACTTGGCGCCGCCGACTGCGTTTTCGACCGTCCAGTCACCTTTTTCCTGCGTGCTCATCTTGATGCGGATCTGCGTGACGACATTGGCCACGTCGCGATCGCTGGTGAACAGCTTGGCAAGGATACCCGGCGACAGTGCAAGCAACATGGCCAACACGCCCGGCACCGAAAAGATGCGGCGGAACAAAGCACGCAGGAAGCCACCGAGGGCGCTACCCAAGCCCGTGGCCGGTATCGCGAGCACCAGGTAGAGGACGATATGCGTCAGCAGTCCGATGAGAAAGATACCGACCACGAACTGCGGATCGAATGCGACCGTCGTCGTCACGAACACGACCAGTGCGGAAATCGCGAATGCCACGGCGAGCAGGAAGATCTCGTTGACCGCGCGCCGCGCGTCACCCGGTCGCCAGTCGCCGAGGAACCAGCGCCCGAGGCCGAGCACGACGGCATGAATCACGAGAAAGTACTTGAAGACGGTCCAGAAATCCGTGGCGTCGTAGTCAACATCGGGCAGCCTGAGCAACCACCGCGGGATGATGTCGACGACCGTCTGCAGCCAGTCGGCGATGAACACGGCTGCAGCAACCAGGCCGAGCTCCACGATAAATTTGACCAAACGTCGCATTCGACTATCCCTCAGTTGTCGTCGCGATTGCCGGACCCCGCCGGAGAACGCTAGATGGAAACGCGCATATCGATGCGCGCGCTACGCCCGCCGTTCGAGAAGCCGACGCTTTGTTCGTAATCATCGTCGAGCAGATTGTCTACCGACAGCCGGAGCCGAACATCGTCGCTAACCTGCCAGCCGACCGCCGTTCTCAGGTTCCAATACGCGGGCATGCGTACAAGACCCGTCGGAACGGAACTGTCAAAGAAACTGCCCGTGTAATCGGCATTCATCGACCACACCAGGCGCGAGCTCGGCGTCCACTGCACGCCCGCACCGCCTTTCCACAACGGCCGGCGGCGCAGCACATCGTCGCTGCTGACGATATCGGCGTCGCTGTACGTTGCCTGCAGCATTATCGCGACCTCGTCGCTCGCCAGCCAGTCAAGCTGGATCTCACCGCCATCGACTTCGACAAGCCCACGGTTCACGTTGGTGAAGAGCACAGGATCGAAATCGACCAAGTCACGGTACTTGTTGCGGAACACGGAGACACCGAGCTCGACGCCCGCATCCGGCCAACGCTTGCGTGCGCCCACATCGAATGCTTCGCTGTACTCGGGTGTCAGGTCCGGGTTACCGACCAGCGGGTGTCCGAGTGCGAACATGCTCGGCAGCTTGAATCCTTCTGCATAGTGCGAAAACAGCGTCAGCGCGTAGCGCGCGACGTCATAGCTCGCGGCGACACTGAATGTGGACTCGTCGTCGGCACTGTCGGGCATGTCACGGCGTACGCCGGCCTGCAGCGTCAGTACGGGCAGCGGCCGCACAGCGGCCTCGGCGAACACGCTCGTGGTCGATCGCGTGAGTTCGAAATCGGCCGGCATGATGAAACCGCCAAAATCGATCAGGTCTTCCGACGTGCCCTTCTCCTCGTCGTACGCGGCACCGAGCGTGACACTCAGCATGTCGGATGGTCGTGCAAGCACGTACACCTGCCCCTCGGTGCGCTCGTATGTGCGCTCGCCGGACACCGCCGGTACACCCGCGAGCACACCCGGCGCAATACCCGGGTTGTCCGTGTCTTCCTCGTGCGAAGTCCAACTTATTGCGCTGTGTAGTGAAAGCCGGTCGTTGATCTCGAGTGCACCCTGCACACCGACGACCTCGCGTCGATAATCACGCTTCTCCGGGTCACGGATCACGGCGAGCCGGTCACCGCCACTGTCTTCGGGGAAGCTTGTCGCCGTACCGTCGACGAGATACAGCAGCAGGTCGACCGACAGGTGCTCCGTCGGCTCGATCGCGGCCTTGCCGAAGAAGTAGCGTTGATGCAGGCGGTCGTTCTTTGCGCCTGAAGTCTTGTCCGTCCCACCCACGACGACACTCGCTTCGACATCCTGTGCGTCACCGGTTCCCGCTGCGAGGCTGCCCGACGCGCTGCCGTTGTCGGCCAGTTCGAGTTGCAGATGCGTGCCGGTGATCGCGCGCGAGGTGAAGCTCACCGAGCCACTCAGGCCGTCGCTGCCAAGAATGGCGGAGGCAGGCTGCGTGCTGACCTCGACACGGTCGATCATCGCCAGCGGAATCAGGTAAAGATCGACACCACCGCCACGGCTGTTGGTCGGATCGTTGAGCTTGACGCCATCGAGCATGAACAGCGTGAAATTGGGATCGCCGCCGTGGATCGAGACGAAGCTCAGTCCACCTTCGCCGCCAGCGGGGGCCGCATCGACCCCCGGCATGTCGCGCAGCAGACTCAGTGCATTCGGCACTGCCTCACGTTCGATCTCGGCGCGGTAGATTCGACGATCAATCGCGCTACCGACAGCGCTTTCCGGCTGCAGACGGCTATTGCTCACAGTGATCGGCGGCACAACAGTGTCTTGGGCTGCGGCCACCGTCGTTACGAACACCAACATCCCGACGGGACCACAGCGGGAGATACTGAACATCCGATCTCACTTGGCTAGTCAAATGGGGGCGCATGTTAACAGTTAATCCCCTATCCCTAGTCGAATATCTCGCCGAAGAATTCCTGCATACGGCCCCACGAACGCTCGTCGGCCTGCGCGTTGTATTCGAGGTTGGGGATACCGAAGCGGCCCGCATCGGGGTTGGTGAAGCCGTGCTTTGCGCCGCCGTAGCTGTTCATCTCCCAGTTCGCGCCCGCCTCTTCGAGTTTGGTGCGGAAATTCGCCACGATATCCGGACCAACCCACGCATCGGCATAGCCATGCAGCACGAGAATCTTCGGACCGATCGCCCCCTTCGACTCCTCGGGTGCCGCTGGCAACGAACCATGGAAGCTCACGACACCTTTGAGCGGCAGATTGGCGTAGCTCATCTGCAGCACCGTCGCGCCACCGAAGCAGTAACCGATCGCCGCCACCTTGCCGTCGGCGACCAGGCCACTGGCATTGAGCTGCTCGAGGCCCAGGCGCGCCCGTTCACGCCAGCCGTCGACATCGGCCGTCACCTCCTGCATCCAGGTACGTGCCTGGTCCGGCTTGTCGGTGACATGGCCATCACCGTACATGTCCGCTGCGAAAGCCACGAAGCCGAGCTCAGCGAGCATGGCGGCGCGCTTCTTCGCATAGTCATTCAGGCCCCACCATTCGTGGATCAACAATACGCCTGGCCGTGGACCCTCTATGGCGTCATCCCAGTACAGGTATCCCGTCAACGCCGTGTCGCCGTCCTTGTAGGCGACCGCCT
>JAGRHA010000130.1 GCA_020445205.1 Gammaproteobacteria bacterium | reverse complement strand
TGGTGATCGACACCACCAACATGTCCCCGATGGAGTCGGCACAGACGGTTTACCTCTATCTGCTCAAAGAAGGTTACATCGAGGCCTGAATCCAGGTCGCGGGTCATCATCCAGCGGATGTGTCGTGGCGTCAGCCAGCGCTCGTTGTTGCCCACTTGATTGTCTGACCATTGCCGCCGACGGCGGCGGATCTGTGGTGGAGGGCTGAAGCATGCAGACGCCCGCAGCGATACTGCTCGACATGGACGGTGTGCTGTTCCACGGTACGACGCGCTTACCCGGTGCGCGCCGCTTTCTGCAGGCCATCGCATCGATACCTCATTGCTTCGTCACCAACAACCCCATACGCAGCGAGGAACGCGTTGCAGCACACTTCGCCGCGATCGGTCTGCCCACGCCTCTGCCTTCTCGTGTCATTACCAGTGCGCGCGCGACGGCCGCGTGGCTGGCATCCGAGTGCCCCGGCTTTCGTTACTTCGCGGTTGGTGCAACAGGGCTGCACGAGGCGCTCGCCGAGCTGGGGACCGAAGACCCGGACAACGCCGAATTCGTGGTGATCGGTGAGGGGCCGGGTCTTGATTTCGACACCCTGACACGCGGCCTCAATCTCATCGTGCAGCGAGGCGCCCGCCTTGTCTGTACCAACCCCGATCAGAGTGTCGATGACGCCGGCGACGATGGCGTGCATCGCGTTCTGCCGGGTGGTGGCGCGCTGGTTGCGCCGTTTGCCGTCGCCAGCGGCGTCGAACCCGAGTATGTGGGCAAACCCTATCCACGGCTGTTCGAGATGGCCTGCACGCGCCTGGCTGTCGACGCGCAGGCATGCGTCATGGTCGGTGACAGGCCGGATACCGACATCGCCGGCGCACAGGCGCTCGGCATGCAGACAGCCCTGGTTCGTAGCGGGCGGTTCGCGCCTGGTCGACGCCTGCCGGATGGTGTTCGTCCGGATTGGGACGTCGCCGATCTACCGCAGCTGTTGGCTGTGTGGGATAGGGCGTTTCCGGGATGGCTCGCCGGCGGCGCATGATGGCATCAAGCCGCAATGGCCATGTCGCTGGTAGACCGTGGCGACTCGCAGAAAAATCAAAGCCGGCTTTCGCCGGCTATAAAACCCCCGAAGGGTGTCCCTGATTTCATTCTTCTTGCTTGTGTTCTTGTTGTTTTGTCAATACTTAAGCATTCTTCGGGCCAACATAAAAAATATCAACAAATACAGAGAGTAATGAAGATCTCTTTGAATCGATATATCGTTGGCTGTAAAAGGCCCTGACACAGAAAAGCGTTGATGCACGCGCGCAGGGTGGGTGTGCCCTGCAGTCTTCTGTCTCGGTCGACGCCAAGGATGACCATTGGTTTTGACCCCTACTGGCATTGCACCGATAATCCCGCGCTGTTCTGAAATGGTGCAAAGATCCAGATCACTCCCATGAAGCTCGGGATTCCCAAAGAAACCGTCGCCGGCGAATCACGCGTGGCGACGACACCGGATATTGTCAAGAAACTGGCCGCCGCCGGCATCGAGGTATTGCTCGAACGCGGTGCCGGAGACGCATCGCATTTCGTCGATGACGCCTTCGTCGAAGCCGGGGCGACGCTGACCGACCGCGCGACGGCGCTCGGCGCCGACATCGTTGCCAAGGTGCGCAAGCCCGACGCCGATCAGGTATCGCTGATGCGGGAAGGGGCGATTTACATCGGATACACGGAGACCTGCGACGAGGATCCCGTCATCAGTGCGATGCACGCCCGTGGCATCACCGTACTGTCGATGGAACGGATTCCGCGCATCTCGCGTGCGCAGTCGATGGACGCGCTGTCTTCGCAGAGCAACATTGCGGGTTACCGCGCAGTCATCGAGGCGGCCAGCCATTTCGGTCGCTTCATCCCGCTGATGATGACCTCGGCCGGCTCGGCGAAACCTGCGCGCGTGGTGGTGTTGGGTGCGGGTGTCGCGGGATTGCAGGCGATCGCCACGGCACGTCGCCTGGGGGGCGATGTTCACGCCTACGACGTACGCCCGGAGACGCGTGAACAGATCGCCTCGCTCGGGGCAAAGTACATCGACCTCGACCTCGGCGAGGGTGGCGCCGGTGAGGGTGGATATGCCAAGGAACTGTCGGAGGAGGGTAAGGCCAAACAACAGGCCATGCTCGCCGACGAATTGGCCAAGGCACACATCATCATCACGACGGCGTTGATCCCGTGCCGCCCCGCACCGACGCTGATCACCGAGGATGTCGTGAAGCGCATGCGTGAAGGTTCGGTGATCGTCGATCTCGCCGCCGCCACGGGCGGCAACTGCCCGCTCACCGAGGCCGACAAGGTCGTCGTCAAGCACGGTGTCATCCTGGTTGGTTTCACGAATTACCCGTCGATGATGCCGTCGGATGCAAGCGCCTTTTACGCGAAGAACGTCGCCAATCTACTCGACATCATGCTCGATCGCTCCGGCGACACGCCAGTGCTCAAGGATCTCGATGAAGACGAGATCACGCGCGCCGCGCAGCTGAAAGCGCCCGGCGCCTGAAGCCATTTGAAGAACCTGACCTGAGGACACGGCGATGCCGGACACACTGGTAGCTCTTTACGTTTTCGTTCTTGCCTGTTTCATCGGGTACTGGGTGATCTGGGGAGTGACACCCTCACTGCACACGCCGCTGGTTGCGCTGACCAACGCGATCTCGGGCATCGTCATCGTCGGGGCCTTGCTCGTGACCGGCCTTGAGCAGGCGGGCGACTGGGCCGAGATCATCGGTTTCTTTGCCGTGTTGTTGGCATCGATCAACGTTTTTGGTGGCTTCCTGGTCACCAACCGCATGCTTGCGATGTTCCGCAAGAAGAACAAGTGAGGCAGTGACGCATGCAGATCTCGGCTAACGCACAGGCAGTTGCGTATCTCGTCTCCGCTATTCTTTTCATCCTTTCACTCAAGGGGCTGACGCATCCGGCGTCCGCACGGCGTGGCAACTTCCTCGGCATGGCGGGCATGCTGATCGCCGTGATCGCGACGCTGGTCGGCAACGAGGTACAGTCCTACGGCTTCATCATCGCCGGTATCGTCGCAGGTGGTCTCATCGGTGCCGTGCTTGCCATGCGCATCCAGATGACGGCGATGCCGCAGCTGGTCGCCGCGTTGCACAGTTTCGTCGGCCTCGCGGCCGTGCTTGTGGCGATCGGCACGTTCCTCAACAAGCGCGATGCGGGTCTGTTGAATGCGCTGTTGATGGGTGAGTTGTCGGCGGGTGCCATCATTGGCGCGATCACGTTCACGGGCTCGGTGATCGCGTTCGGCAAACTGCAGGGACTGATTTCGGGCAAACCGGTCAAGTTCGCGATGCAGCACCAGCTCAATGCCCTGATCGCCCTGGTGACGGTTGCGCTGGGGGTGCATTTCGCCGCTACCGGTAGCATCGTGTCGCTGATATTGATGACCCTGCTCGCGCTGTTGCTGGGTGTGACGCTGATCATTCCGATCGGTGGCGCGGACATGCCGGTGATCATCTCGATGCTGAACAGCTATTCGGGCTGGGCCGCGGCCGCGACCGGCTTCACCCTGCACAACAATCTGTTGATCATTGTCGGCGCACTGGTCGGCTTCTCCGGTGCGATCCTGTCGTACATCATGTGCAAGGCCATGAACCGCTCGATCCTCAACGTCGTGTTCGGGGGCTTCGGCAGTGACAGTACGGGCGCACCGAGTGCAGGTGCCGCAGCGATGGAAAAGGGCATCAAATCGGCTTCCGTCGACGACGCGGTGTACTGGATGGAGGATGCCAACCGTGTGATCGTTGTGCCGGGTTACGGTATGGCCGTGGCGCAGGCGCAACATGCACTGAAAGAGCTCATGGAGCTGCTCGAGGCGCGCGGTGTCGAGGTCAAGTTTGGTGTCCACCCTGTCGCCGGTCGTATGCCGGGACACATGAACGTGCTGCTTGCCGAAGCCGACATCCCTTATGACCACGTGTTGGAAATGGACGAGATCAACTCGGAGTTCGCGTCGACGGATGTCACCCTCGTCGTCGGTGCCAACGATGTAGTCAACCCGGCGGCCAAGGACGACGCATCGAGCCCGATCTACGGCATGCCGATCCTCGAAGCAGGGCGCTCGAAGCAGGTGTATTTCCTCAAGCGCTCGATGAATCCCGGCTACTCCGGTGTCGACAACCTGCTGTTCTATCAGGACAACACGTCATTGATCTTCGGCGATGCCAAAGACACGATCGAAGGCATGGTCAATGCGTTGAAGGGCGGTGGACACTGACGCCCCGGCGGGTTGGCGGTAGTCGGAAAAGCGGGCGGAAACCCTTTCCAGATCAGGCCACGATCATCGCGTGACGCGTTTCGGCGTCGGCTGAAGCGCGCAGTGTCGCTTCGATGCTGCTGAGGGGCTCCGGCTTGTGCAGGCCGAAGCCCTGGGCGAAATCCACATCCATTTCCTGCAGCAAGTGCTTGATGCGGTCGTTTTCGACATACTCGGCGACCGTGCGTTTGCCCAGTTTCTTGCCGATGGTATTGATGGACTCGACCATCGCGCGGTTGATCGGGTCGCGATCGATGTTCTGGATGAAACTGCCTTCGATCTTCAGGTAGTCGACCTTCAGATACCGCAGCTGGTTGAACGATGACATCCCGGCACCGAAATCATCGAGTGCGAACTGGCACCCGAGATCGCCAAGCCCGTCGATCAATGCGGCGGCATTGGACAGGTTGCGTACGGCGGTTGATTCGGTGATCTCGAAACACAACGAACGCGCCGGTACGCCCGACTCGGCAATGAGATCGCGGACGTAAAGATGAAACTGCGGGTCGGATGCTGCGGGGCCGCAGATGTTGATGTTGATTCGCAGGTTGTGCGCAAGCGTGCCGAGTCCCGCGAGCCACTGCAGGCTGTTGCGCACCACCCAGCGATCGATATCGGGAACCATGCCATAGCGTTCGGCGGCCGGTAGAAACTGACCGGGTGGGATAAGGCCGAGACCATCGTCGTCACGCATGCGCAGTAGCACTTCGAGCGTGAGGCGGCCGTCGTCGAGTTCGCGGTTCAGTGGCTTGATCATCTGGCCGTAGAGCACGAAACGGTCGTTGCTGATCGCATCGGAGATGCGTGTGACCCACCGCATTTCACCACTACGGCGCAGGGCGGATTCACTGTTCGAATCGGGCTGATGGACGCGATTGCGGCCTTCCTCTTTCGCGGAATAACAGCAGGCATCGGCGATGCTGAGCAGGTTCTCGAGCGAAATCGGTTCGGTGCCGAACGGCACGAGTCCGATACTCGCGCGGACCTTGAAAACCTGACCGTCCCAGGCCAGGGAGAAGTCTTCGACGGCGGTGCGCACTTTCTCGGCGACGGCTTCTGCGTCTCCGGCTTCGGTGTAACGCAGGAGAATGCCGAACTCGTCACCACCGATTCGGGCCAGCAGGTCCGATGTCCGCAGGCTGTTCGAAAGGCGCTTCGACAAATCCTTGAGCAACGCATCACCTGCCGGGTGGCCGCAGGTGTCATTGACGACCTTGAAACGGTCGAGATCAAACACCAGCAGTGCGTGATGTTCCTTTGCGACGGTGCATTGATCCAGCGTGTGACGCAGCGCCGCTTCGAAAGCCTGACGGTTCAACAGTCCCGTGAGCACGTCGTGAGCGGCGTGGTGTGAAAGCTGACGATTTCGCGCCCCGGCGTTGATGACAACGAAAGCCGCAATCGCGACCGCCATGGCGAACGCCACCATGCCAGTGATGGTGGTCACCAGGATCGTCTGGTGGAAATCACCGCCGGCACGATAGATCTGGTTCTGTGCGGTTTGATGAATCGTGCGCACCATCTCGTCGAGCTTGCCGAGCAGCGCGAGATGGCCGTCGATCGACGACTGCACCGCCTCGGCGACTTTCGCCCTGGCCGGGCTGCCGTTGTCAAACAGCAAGTCGAGTGCCTTGTTGTTGGGGGCCCCGACCTCGCGCGCCGCTTCGTCGAGCTGGGTGAAAATCCGGTTTTCGGCGTCGTTGACGAGATTTGCGATCAGCGTCTCGCGCGCACGGATGTACTTGCTCGCGTAGCTGAAGAACCGCATCTTTTCTTCGTCACGGTCAAACGGGTCTTGCTGCCGGCTCATCGCGCGCAGGCTGTCGATGCGCTCACGAATGGCCTCGCGCATGGTGTACGCGAGGACGGTCTTCATGCCGGCCGTGCGAACCAGGCGCGACATGTCGTGGTTGTGCTGATTGGTGGTGTGGTAGCCACCGATGATCGATAGGAGGAGGATTCCTATCACGATCGTGAAGCCGACGGTCGTGATCGCCTTTACGTCGTATCTACGGGTAAGGGGATTTGCAAAACTCTGCTGCGGCTTTTTGTACACTTTTGTCTAATACTTATCGTCGTAACAGATTCGTCGACCTTGGCAGCCTCACGCGAGAATCCGTTCGCTTAACCTATAGTGGCGAAAAAATTAAATACTTTAGAGTGTGGATCACGCCTCGAAATCATGATCTCGCGTACGCATCGTTACCTTTTAATTACGTCGTTGTTCGGGATTCCGGCCGTGGGCGCCGTGGCATCTGAGCCGCTGGCGTTGTGGCATGGCGGGCAGCGCGCCGAGGCGATTGCGGAATGGGAACGCCGTGCTGTCACGGGAGATGCCGACGCGGCTCTGCTGCTCGGCTACGTGCTGAAATCCGGTGTCGGGGTCACAGCGGATCCGCAGCGTGCGCATAGCTGGTACCTGAGCGCCGCGCGCGACGGTCTGGTCGAGGCGCAGTACCAGCTCGCCTTGATGTACGAACTCGGCGTGGGCGTTGACCGCGACATCGATGAAGCGACCTATTGGTACCAGCGCGCGAGTCGGCAATCGTGCCCGACCGAGGACACGATCGGGTATCGACTCGGCATACGCTGATCTTGTCAGCGCGCGTGCGGGCAAGGACAATGCCCTGCCTGCCGCATCCCCCGTGACCTGTGTCTATACCCGCCGAACAACTCGATTCCTGCCTGTTGCGGGATCGTGTGCGTCTGCGCCGGCGCCTGGAAAGTCTCGCCACGGCGTCGACTGATGATCCGCGCCTGCAGGCGCTGCATGCCGAGATGGTGCGTTCATCGGCGATTGCGCGGCAGCGTGCAGAGCGCCTGCCGACACCGACCTTCCCTGAAGAACTGCCGATCAGCGCGCGCCTGGACGAGATCGAAAGGCTCGTCCGCGAGCATCAGGTCATCGTGCTGTGCGGTGAAACCGGGTCGGGCAAATCGACGCAGCTGCCGAAGCTGTGCCTGAGACTTGGACGGGGTGTGCTCGGTCGCATAGGCCACACGCAGCCGCGACGCATCGCGGCGCGCAGCCTCGCGGCGCGCATCGCCAGCGAACTTGGCGAAGAGGTCGGCCAGAGCGTGGGCTACAAGGTGCGGTTCCGCGACCATGTCGCCGATGAGACGCACGTCAAACTCATGACTGACGGCATTCTGCTGGCCGAGATCCGCAGTGACCGCGACCTGCTCGAATACGACACACTGATCATCGACGAGGCGCACGAGCGCAGCCTGAACATCGATTTTCTGCTCGGCTATCTGCGCAAGCTGCTGCCGCGGCGACCGGACCTGAAACTCATCATCACGTCGGCGACGATCGATCCCGCACGCTTTTCCCGCCACTTTGCCGATGCGCCTGTGATCGAGGTGTCGGGTCGCACCTACCCGGTGGAGGTACGCTACCGGCCACCCGCGGAACCCGGTGCCGGTGAACGCGACGAGGCCATGCAGCGGGCGATCGTCGATGCGATCGACGAGCTGTCGCTCGACGGGCGCGGCGATATCCTCGTGTTTCTGTCCGGTGAACGCGAGATCCGCGAGACCGCGGAGACCCTGCGCAAGCACAAGATGCTGCATAGCGAGGTCATCCCCTTGTATGCGCGTCTGAGCCCCAGCGAGCAGGCGCGCGTGTTCGCGCCGAGCGGGCACCGGCATATCGTGTTGGCGACCAACGTCGCCGAAACCTCGCTGACCGTGCCGGGCATCCGCTACGTGGTCGACGCCGGGTTCGCACGCATCAGTCGTTATAGCGCGCGCAGCAAGATCCAGCGTCTGCCCGTGGAGCGCGTCTCGCAGGCCAGCGCCGAGCAGCGCAAGGGACGTTGTGGCCGCGTCGCCGCAGGTATCTGCATTCGTCTCTACGACGCAGACGATTTCAACGCCCGTGCCGAGTTCACCGAACCGGAGATTCAACGCACTAATCTCGCTGCGGTGATTCTGCAGATGGCGACACTGGGCTTCGGCAACGTCGAGGCGTTTCCGTTTGTCGACCCACCCGACGCGCGTCTGGTTCGTGACGGCTACAAGCTGCTCGAGGAGCTGGCTGCAGTCGACAGCAAGCGCCATGTCACGCCACTGGGCAAGGTGCTGGCCCGGCTGCCGGTAGACCCACGCGTCGGTCGCATGTTGCTTGCCGCGGCGCAGGCGGCGTGCCTCAACGAGGTGCTGGTGATCGCCAGCGCGTTGTCGGTGATGGACCCGCGCG
>JAGRHA010000129.1 GCA_020445205.1 Gammaproteobacteria bacterium | reverse complement strand
TCGCCTTTCATCGACCCGTTGGCGCCGACCAGCGTGGCGACAACTCTGGCGTTCGCACAGAACGTCGCCACCAATGTGGCCACGGCTGCCATCGACCTGGTTAACGCGGGCGCGAGCAATGTCGTCGTCATAAACCTGCCGGACCTTGGCGTGACGCCGTTCGCACAAGGCGATACGCCTGTGAACCCGCTCCTTGGCCAACAGCTGCTTGCCGCCTTTGGCAGCCCGGCAGCGTTGTCCGCGTATCTCACGGCATTGAGTCAGGCGTTCAACGCCACACTCGCCTTCCAGCTCGCAGCGGCGGGCGTCGATGTGACGCTGTTCGATGTCAGCGCGGCGCTGCAGGCGCTGCTCAACGATCCTGCCGGCAACGGCATTGCCAACATCACCGATCCGTGTCTGCAGAGCGTGACGCCGACAGTGTCGATCTGTGACCAGTCGGCGGGTGCGTACGTGTTCTGGGACGACGTCCACCCGACCACGCATGTGCACTCGATCCTGGCGTCGCAGCTGCAACCCGTGATGGCCGCAATGCCCGAGCCGGCATCGCTGACGCTGCTGCTCGCCGGCGTGTTCATGGCCGGTTGGACCCTGCGCAAACAGGCGCGCAGCAATATCGGTTGATCCCGGGACGCTGGTGTCGGGTGGTGCCCATCACGCACCCGACACCAGGTTCTCAGTCCTTCGATGCCGGCCGATATCGCAGCTTCACCGCGGTAGCCGTGTCAGGCCGGACAGCCTCCCACCGCCGCGGTGCCACCACGTAGCCGGACAATGCGCTGACCAGAGGCGCACCGTGCAGGCTCAGAATCCGGTTTCGTGCCGTGCGCATCGCTGGCTCAACCCGCCCGCTGCGACGCGTATCGCGGCGATTCCGACAAACCCTGCGCCGACGACACCGCCGCCGGAATCAACTCGATCACGCGATCGGCCGTGGCGATCGTTTCCGGGCGGTGCGCGACGATGATGCGTGTCAGCGACAGCTGCATCACCGCCTCACTGACCAGGCGTTCGGCCTCGACGTCGAGGTGGCTGGTCGCCTCATCGAGCACCAGGATGCGCGGGCGTTTGTAGAGTGCGCGGGCGAGCAGCACGCGTTGCTTCTGCCCACCGGACAACACCGACCCCATGTCACCGACCATGGTGTGGTACTGCAGCGGCATGGCAGCGATCTCGTCGTGGATCGCTGCCATGCGCGCGCAGTGCGCTACGCGCTGCCAGTCCGGTGCGGGGTCGAAGAACGCGATGTTGTCGGCGATCGAGCCCGCGAACAGCTGGTCATCCTGCATCACGGTGCCGACCTGGCGCCGGTACGCGTCGCGATCGAGGCGCTCGAGCGCAATACCGTCGATGCGCACCTCGCCTTCGTCACACGGCAGCAGACCGAGAATCAACTTGACCAGCGTGGTCTTGCCGCAGCCGGAGGGGCCGACCAGGGCGACCGACTCGCCGGCTGCGATACGCAGGTCGACCGCGTCGAGTACGCGCGCCTCGTTCGCCGAATAGCGGAAGCCGACATTGTGCAAGCTGACCGACAGCGCCGCCTCGCCGCCGGGCACGATGCCGCCGGCGTTGTCGGTCTCGGCCTCGCTGAGTGCGATGTCGGCGACGCGTTCGCTGTGCAGCCCGAGCATCTTCACTTCGATCGCCTTCTCCACGAGTGCCGTGGCGCGCGCCACGAACTGCTGCTTGTAGGCGACGAACGCGAACAGCATACCGACCGAAAACTGGCCGTCGAGGATCAGTCGTGCGGCGAACCAGATCACGGCGATGTTCTCGATGGCGAAAGTCGCGCCGTTGACCGCCTGGTACACGATGCCCAGGCGCTGCACGCGGATGCCGGCATTGAACTGGTCGGCCAACAGGTCTTCATACTGCGCGCGGCGCAGGACCTGGCGGCTGAACAGCTTGATGCTCTGTATGCCGCGCACGGTCTCGAGGAAATGCGACTGCTGTTTGGCGCGTTTGGCGATTTCCTCCTCCTGCGCCTGACGCAACGGTCGGTACAGCAGCACGCGCACGGCCGCGTACACCAACACGGCCGCACCCACCATGGCGGTGAGTTTGGCCGAGTACACGAGCATCATGACCAAGGTCGTCACGACCATGAGGCCGTCGATGATCGCCTCGAGGAAGCTGCCGGTGAGCGTGCGCTGGATCACGCCCATGGAATCGAAGCGCGAGACGACGTCACCGAGATGGCGGCGTTCGAAGAACACCAAGGGCAGGCGTACGAGGTGGCGGAACAGGTTGCCGAGCAGCTGCAGATTGAGCTGATTGCTCAGCACCATGACCACCCAGCCACGCAGCGTGGAAACACCGACTCGGATAAGGCCCAGCAGCAGAAAACCGATCGCCAACAGTGACAGCAGGTCGGCGTCGTTCGATACCACGGCACTGTCGACGACGAGCTGCATGAACAGCGGCGCGGCCAGGGTGAAAGTCTCTAGCGCCAGCGCCAGCAGCACGATGGTGGAAACCGCACGCGGCAGTCCCTGTACGCGGCCAATGAGCTCACGCAGACTGATGCGCCGACGCTCCTCGACGGCCTGGAAGCCGGTGTCAGGTGACAGTTCCAGTGCCACTCCCGTGAAGTGCTGCGACAGTGTCGCGCGATCGAGTCGGCGTATGCCGCTGGCCGGGTCGTGGATGACGACATGGCCGTTTCCGACCTTGGTCAGCACCACGTAGTGGCAGAAGTCCCAGTGCAGTATCGCCGGCAGCTGCAGGTGGTGCAGATCATCGAGCGAGACCTTCACGGGGCGTGCGGCGAGCTGCAGGCGTGCCGCGATCTGGATCAGGTCGGCGAGCCGCGCGCCGCGGCCGACACCGAGGTTCCGGCGTTGGATCGCGGCGAGATCGGTGTTGTGGCCGTGGTACGACGCCACCATGGCCAGGCAGGCCAGACCGCACTCGCTGGCCTCGTTCTGCAGGATGACCGGCGTGCGCCGGCGACCGATGAAGTTGAGTGCCGTGATGGAAGGCATGCTCAGGTCCTTTGTACGAGGCTGAATAGCGGATCGAAGATCCATTCGATGATCGAGCGACGGTCGAGCGTGACGTCGGCGTCGAACGCCATGCCGGCCTGCAGCGCGAACTGCCGGCCGTACGCCGCCACCACCTGTTCGTGCAGGCGTACGGTCACGAGATAGGCGGGTTCGTCGAGCGCCAGCGGCAGGTCGGTATCACCGGGCAACAGGAGACTCTTGGCGATCGAGTGCACGGTGCCGCGGTAATGCCCGAAGCGCTGGTAGGGGAACGCACCGTAGCGCAGGGCGACGGCCTGCTCGGTGGCGATGAAGCCGATCGCGTGACTCGGCACCAGCAGCTTCGCTTCGAGTTCGGCACCGGCCGGGATGATGCTGAGCAGTGGCGCATCCTGTCGCACCTGCTGACCCGGCTGCAGCAGCACGGTGCTGACGACACCGTCGGCCGGCGCGGCGACGACCACATCGCTGTTGGCGGCGCGCTCGGCGCGTTCCTGCCGCACCTCGGCGACGCGTCGCTCAAGAGTGGCCTGCGCGGCCTCGCCTTCGAGGCGTGCGCTTTCGCGTTCCTGGCGCAGGTCGGTCACGCGTCCGAGCAGGGCGACGCGGTCACGCTGCAGGACCTGCAGTTGTCCACGTTGCTCGAGCATACGGTCGCGTTCCTGCTGCACGAGCGTGGCCGCGACGAAGCCGTCGTCTGCAAGCTTGTCGACGCGTGCAACCTCTTTTTCGACGGCGCGCAGGCGTTGCTGCAGGGTGGCGATTGCGGCGTCGAGCTGATGCTGTTCGTCGGCGAAGCTGGCCAGCTGCTCGTCGACACGTCGCACGCGCAACTGCTGGATCTCACGCTGACCCGCGAGTTCCCGCGCCAGGCTGAGCTCGCGCTGCGCGAGCAGGGCGAGTGTCGTGGCGTTGGCATCAGCGACGCTGAGGCTGCTGCGCTCGGTCGAGATTACTGCCAAAACATCGCCCTTGCGCACGTGCTGGCCCTCGTCGACCCGGCGTTCGAGCAAGGTGCCCGTGGCGTCGGGATAGACTTTGATGAGCCCTTTGTTGGGCGCCAGATAGCCCTGTACGTGGGCCTTGCGGCTGAACTCCCCCACCACTGCGTAGCTGCCCAGCGACGCCGCAATGACGAACGCCAGCACCGCCAACCAGGTGCTGCGCGGTGAGGTCGCGAGCAACACGTTGCCACGCACGGGCTCGCGTTGATAGGCGACGGCTTCTTCACGAAACAGCGGCGAACGCATCTGCTCGCCTCCGCTCACGCCGATAAATGACTGGGGCGGCCGCGCGCCGCCAACACACGCTGCACATCCGGTAGGGTGTGGCTGCGCGCTTGCGCGGCCATTAGCGCATACCAGTCGATGAACTGGCTGGGCTGGTCGTCGAGCACACGGAACAGTTCACGTGAGACCGCTTGCAAGCGTGGGCCGACATCGACACGCCAGCGCATTGCCATCTCGGGAAGCGTCGCCTGGTGCAGGTTGCCCAGGGCGAAACTGCGCGCGAATCCGTACTGCAACGGTACCACGCTACCGTCGGGCTCGATGACCAGCGGTGACAACTGCTCGGCCAGCGGCTGATCGAGCACGTCTTCGTCTTCGTTGAGGAAGAAGCTCTGTGGTTGCTGGCGCAGCGCATCGCTGCGGACCAGGTCCACCTGCAGCGCCAGGCGTCCGGCGAGGGAACGCTTGGTCTGTTCGGCGAGGTACCAGGCGTAAGCGCCCTCGATACCATCGGGTTCCGTCCCGCGCAGGTACCGGGCGGCGTTGCCGACGCAGTCGAGGGGATGAATCTGCAGCATCTTGGCGCCGACATTGACGGCGAACTCCACGACCCAAGGCAGCTCGTCGAGATTGTGCTGCGTCAGCGTGAACAGAAAACCAAAGGCCATCCCGCGTTCACGCAGTTCGGGCAGGCGTGCGGCCATGCTGTCGAACGCCTTGGGTGTACCGCGCATGCGATTGTGCGACGCGGGTTTGCCATCCAGTGAGAGTACCAGGATATCGGTGACTGCTTCGATTGCATCGAGTCGCTGTGGCGTCAGCAGCATGCCATTGCTGACGACAGCCGTGTGCATGCCGATGGTCTTCGCATGCCGCATGACGTCGGCGAGCGCCGGGTAGGCCAGCGGTTCGCCACCGGAGAAGCTGGCCCAGTTGTATCCCTGGGCGACGAGTTCGTCGAGCGCAGTGCGCAGCACACCCGGTGTCAGTGCCTCGCTGGCGCGTGGCGACGACGAGGAATAGCAATGCCGGCACTGCAGATTGCAGCGGCGGGTCGCGTGAATCTGTACCACGCGTGTGTTTCCGGTTGGGCGTCCCATGGCTGTCGTCTCCTCGTTGTTGTTGCGGTCTGTGTCGCGCCGTGCGGGCGCGGGGATGCGGCGTAGAGAAGAGGCAGGGACGTCGTGGCGCGGGGCCGGGCGTCCCTGCCGTGGGGCTTCAGTAACGCAGCAGGTTGCCGGCCTGCTCGAGTTGCTGGACGTCCTTGAGTGCGTCCTGCTGCAGGAACTCGGGCCACACGATGCCGTGCGGGAACACTTTCCAGTACTCGACGCTGAGTGCGCCGCCCGCGACCTGTTGCAGCTCCTCCTCGCTCAAGGTGGTGATGCCGGTGCAGCCCTGCATGAGTTTTTCCGATCCACGTTGTTCGTTTTGCATGAGTCTTCCTCGTTGACGATGGTCGATGTGTTTTCGGGTATGCGGTCCGTAACGCCGTCCCGGGACTTGCGTTCGGGCCTCGAGGGAAAGGCTAGGGGGCGCAACGACGGCGATGTGGTGAATACTCGGTGGCGCAAAAGGTGAAAATTCACCTCTTT
>JAGRHA010000128.1 GCA_020445205.1 Gammaproteobacteria bacterium | reverse complement strand
GTCTTCGCGCCCGAGGTGTAGTCGGCGGAATCGTAGTTGTCGATGGCCAGGCTGTAGTGGTCGAAGTGATAGCCGACCAGCAGATTGAGATCATCGCGGCCCATGAAGCGTTCGTTGCGCGCCTTGAGGTCGAGCGTGAACCAGCCCGTATCGCCATAGTCGGTAACCGATCCGTCAGTGGTATACGCCGGATCCGAGGGGTTGCGGTCGGACGAACGCGTCTCGTCCTTCATCACGTCGTGCCAACTCATGTTGGCGTCGAGCATCCATCCCGTGGCGGCAAGCGGCCCTTCGAGACCGAGTCCCAGCAGCACGGTCTGACGGTTCTGGTCGCTGACGGCAAAGTGCGAGGGGTTGATGGTGAAGCGCTGACCGGCGAACACCGCGGCACCGCTCCAGATCGGATTGCCTGTGGCGTCGCGCAGGTAGTTGTCGGGACGCGTTTCCCAGTCGCGGTTTTCGAATGCGAGCGTGAAGCGGCTGCTCCATTCGCCGAAGTCGTATCCGACCTTGAGCTTGGTCAGGTCCGTGACCGTGCGTGCACTACCGGTGTCGCCCACCCAGACGACGTCGTTGCCGACCGAGTCGAGGCCACTGATCGCACCCGTGACGACGGTCTCACCGCCCACCGGGGCAGTGACGGCTCGTGAGCGGAACGACTGCGGCTGACCGTCGTTGTCGAGATGGTTATGAAACAGGTACAGGCTGACATCGTCAAAGCGGTCACCGTACGACAGGAACTCGCGATGCCCCGTGTAGGTGTCGTCGGCGCCATAGTCGTCGTAATCCTGCAGCATGAACGCCGCTTCGGCGTGGAATGTCCGCTGCGTGGGCTGCTTGGTCGTGATGTTGATCACGCCGCCCATCGCGTTACCGCTGTACTCGGCGGAGAAGGGGCCGTAGATGACCTCGGCCGATTGCATCTCGTCGGCCGCAACCAGGCCCCAGCGCGGCGCGCCGTTCCAGCGCGTCTCGAGCAGGTAATGCAGTGGCAAGCCGTCGGCGTACACCAAGGCGCGTGCGGTCTGGAACATGTTCGAACCACGTATGCCGACGACGCCGTTGGAATCACCGATGTAGCGTCGGCGGATGATCAGGCTCGGCTCGTAACGCACGAGATCCTCGACCGTCGTGTAGTTGATGCCCTCCGCCTCGTAGTCGGTAATCACCGTGCTCGGCGCCACGTATTGGGTCTGCGGTGCCGGCTGTTCCGTGGCCTCGACCACCAGCGTATCCAGCGCCGTGGGCGCATCCTCGGCATGGGCGCCCACCATCAGGGTGAGCACGGCCGGCAGCAGCGCCGCCGGGCACGTGTTTTTCATTTTCGACATGGGTTGATTCCCGCTGACGGCACCGGACGACACGTGACTCAACCGCTCGGGCGGCGGCGCACGATGCCCCGGGCACGCAATAAACGTTAGGGTTTACGTTTGCTCAGGCGAGAACGGGTGGGGCGCGTATCGAACGCTGTTGTACCGACTGTTGCGTCGGTGACTGGAGCAGCAATGGGGGAAATTCACCGGCGACGAACGTGCGCCACGCCGGCTGCGGTTCGGCGACGTCGATCGCCGCCGCGGTCAGGAGGTCGGAGAACGCCATAGCAGCGCTGCGCGACGGTTTTTCGTCCGTCACGTGCTGGCCGTCGGCATCGACCAGCACGACGCCCTGCAGCGTACACATCTCGAATACGCGGCCGTCGGGCGTCTGCACCAGACGCGAGTGCGACTGGATCGGGATCATCATCTGCACGAGCAGAACGAACAGCATCAACATCGTGATCGCACGGTAGGACCGCCTGTGGCGGACCCCGACGATTGAGGCGATCGTTTGACGTTGCGAGGCGTACATAGGCCCGGATTAGAGCCCAGACGGTCGCAAATGTGAAGCCAAGCGTCCTTTCGTTTGACGCCGAACAAACTTTGACGACTTGTCTATGCAAGCGCTGCGCTTGCGGCAGCGAACGACGCCACCGCTGCTACGCCCGCTGACCTGGCCGCAGCGTCCTCACCCGTTGCACACCGGCTGCACGCTGTCGCGCCGTGGGGACGCAAGCGGCGACGCGCGCGGGAAGCATGTTCCTGCGCTTGCATCCCAGGTCAGCGCGATGCCGCCGAATCAACCCGGCAGCGGGGTACTGCCGCGCAATACCTCGGCGAACACGGCCGTGTCGACATTGCCACCCGTCAGGATCGCCGCAATCCGTTTGTTGCGCAGACGTGCGGCATCCTGCATCACCGCGGCGAACGCGGCCGCGCCTGCGCCCTCGGCAACATTGTGGGTATCGCGGAACAGGATCCGCATCGCCTCGGCAACGGCGTCATCGCTGACGGCAACCACGTCGGCCGCGCCCGCGGCATAGATCGCGTAAGCCTCGGCGACCGGTACGCGCACCGCCATGCCGTCCGCGAACGTCGCTGCCGTCGCTGTTTCCGTGAGCGTACCGGTCTCGAACGAACGCTTCGCGCCATCGGCCGCGGTCGACACCACACCGACGATTTCGGTGTCCAGACCGAGCATGTCGCGCACGGCGATGAGACCGCAGATGCCCGAGCCACAGCCGATCGGCACGTACACGCGATCGAGTCGCGGTATCGCCGTGAACAACTCATAGGCGTAGGTCGCGACACCGCGCACCAACTCGATGTGGAATGGTGGCACCATGAACAGCTGGCGCTCCTCGGCCAACCTGGCCGCGGCCAGGCGCGCGGCATCGAAGTCGTCGCCGGCCTCGATGACCTGTGCACCGAAAGCCCGCATGGCGGCGTTCTTCTCGACCGAGTTGCCGCGTGGAACGAGGATCGTGGCCGACAGACCGGCCGCGATCGCCGCCCGTGCCTGACTCTGACCGTGGTTGCCGCGCGTCGCCGTGATCACGCCGCCGACCTCGGGATGCTGTTTTTTCAGCCAATCGATGAAGGTGATGCCGCCGCGCACCTTGAAGGCGCCCGTCGGGGTATGGTTCTCGTGCTTGATCCAGACATCGAGCCCCAGCAGATCGCACAACTGCGGCCAACGGTACTGCGCTGTCGGCGGCATGCTGCGATAAACGCGTTCGCCGGCACGAACGATGTCCTCTTCGGTGAACAGTGCCAATGGTTTTGCTCCGTTTGCTGTGTCAGTCGTCGTCCTTGATGGGGCCACGAATGCATCGCCGACGCCGGCGGCCCGAGCCGGCGGCAACCCAAGCTGCCGTCGCTGTGGCGTGCACCCAGCATACGCACCGTTGTCGTACCGCGTGGTGACAGGCGAAACCGGCCTGCGGCCGAGTCCCTCAGGCGGCGTTGCGCTGCAGTTCGATGAGTCGCCGCGTCAGGTGCAGGCGTACGGCACTGTCCTCGGTCAGCATGTGAAACAGGTGATGCGGACCGGTCGCCTTGTCGATCAGCCGATCGAGATCGTCGCGCACCTCGGCATACAGCGTCGGGATACGCCGATCGAACACGTGCAGTGCCTGGCTCAGCGGATCGTTGCGCTGGCGTCGAAGGATCAGGTCGACACCGTCCGCGTACAGATCGCCGAGACATATGTGTACGGCATTGAACAAGGTGGCCCAACCGTTGAACCAGAACATCAGGTCGGTATCGAAGCGCTCACCTGCGGCCTCACCGTCGGCCAGCACCGCGTGCAACAGGTCCTTTTCCTTGACCGTCTCACCCTCATCGAGCAGCTCGGCACGGCCGTAGCCATCGATCGTCGAGCTGGTCAGCAGGATCGGCACGTCGGGATACGCACTGAGGGCGAAGCTGGCGTCCTTCAATAGCGGCGCGGGTTTGTCCGTTGCCTGCGGATGACGTTTGAGGCGTGACGCGGGTGCCGTCGACAGGACCTGCACCTGATGGCCACGCGCGCCGAGTTCGTTGATCAGGCGTGCGAACACCCCTTTGTGCAGGACGTCCATCGAGAAATTCAGGCTGGTCTGCTTGTGCAGCAACGCGAGCTGCAGCTGTGGCGCGAAGCGTGGCGCGAGCTCGACGATGTTGGCGATCTTGGCGACGGGGATGCGTTCTTTGAGCTGCCCGCGCTTGTCGACGGTCACCTCCTGGTGGAACTCGTCGAAACTGATCTGCAGCAGGACGTGCGCCTTGGGCCAATGTGCCGGACGACCCTGTATCGCAGTGGCCATCGCCTGCAGCACCTGTTCTGTCTGCACGCGGTCACTGGCGAAATCGCCATTGAGCAGGATCGCGAACGTCGTGACGTGGCGCATCGCACGGATGCCGTCATAGAACGCATCGAGGTGACGAGTGAGATCGCCGCCCGTGAACAATACGTTGTCGGTCAGTGCATCGACCGTGCGGTAGACGCGTTGCGGATCGGCATCCACGGCCTTGAGCGGCCGCCAGATGAACATGCAGTGGCGGCAGGTCTGCGGACAACCCATCGCCGGGATGATGCCGGCCTTGGCGAGGCGCGGCGGTTCGCCTTTGCCACGTCGGTCGGGCAGGGCGTCGACGAGGGCGAGGCGTGCGAGATCGTCGGCGCCGAGCATGTCGCCATAGCGGTCGCGCTCATGCCGTGCGAGGTCCGCGTAGGCGGTCTTGTAGTCGCGCGCGAAGAATCCGAGTTCGTCCCACAGCGCCAGTATCACGTCCGTCAGCCGCTGCGCGTCACCCGACTGCGCCGCCAACAGGCGCAACAGCTGCTCGCGCTGCACCGGTGACGCCGGCGGCGCGTCACACCAATGCGCGATATAGCCGCGTACGAAGGTCGGCGCATCGTCCACCAGCAGCAGGTCCATGAGCCAGCGCCGGGCGGGGGCGGTGAAACTGGCGAGCACCTGGGCCCGGTAATCGGCGTGCACGTTGTGC
>JAGRHA010000127.1 GCA_020445205.1 Gammaproteobacteria bacterium | reverse complement strand
CGTGCTCGACCGCAACCCGCACCACGGTATCCACTTCCGCGTACTGACCAAGATCCTGCGTCTGTCCGGTGGTGACCACCTGCACTCCGGTACCGTCGTCGGCAAGCTGGAAGGCGACCGTGACGCGACCCTGGGCTGGATCGACATCATGCGTGACAGCTACATCAAAGAAGACCGTTCGCGCGGCATCTTCTTCGACCAGGATTGGGGCGCAATGCCGGGCGTTCTGCCGGTGGCTTCCGGTGGTATCCACGTATGGCACATGCCGGCGCTGGTCAACATCTTCGGCGACGACTCCGTACTGCAGTTCGGCGGCGGCACGCTGGGTCACCCGTGGGGCAACGCTGCCGGTGCAGCCGCCAACCGCGTAGCCGTTGAGGCCTGTGTCGAAGCCCGTAACCAGGGCCGCGAAATTGAGAAGGAAGGTAAAGACATCCTGACCAATGCCGCGAAGTCCAGCCCGGAACTGAAAGCCGCAATGGAAACCTGGAAAGAGATCAAGTTCGAGTTCGACACCGTCGACAAGCTGGACGTTTCTCACAAGTAACGCCCTGTAGCCCCCGCCTCACTTGGCGGGGGTCTCGAGCAACGAATTCGAATTTTTTAGAGGTATATACCAATGAGTGATATGCAGGACTACGCTTCGAGCTTGGCCGATGTGAGCAGCCGCAAGTTCGAGACCTTCTCGTACTTGCCGTCCATGAATGCTGACCAGATCCGCAAGCAGATCGAGTTCATCGTGTCGAAGGGCTGGAACCCGTCCATCGAGCACACCGAACCGCAAAATGCATCCGGCAGCTACTGGTACATGTGGAAACTGCCGATGTTCGGTGAAACCGACGTCGACGCGATCCTGGCCGAGTGCGAGGCCTGCCACAAGGCCCACCCGAACAACCATGTTCGCCTGCTTGGCCTGGACAACTACGCCCAGTGTGCCGGTGCGTCGATGGTCATCTACCGCGGCAAGCCGGTCTAAGTACTGATCATCTGCATCAGTCAGGGAAGCCCCCGCCCTTCACGGGGCGGGGGCTTTTCGTTTCCGACCAGCGAGTTTTCAGCCCAGACCGCCGTCCGGCGTCGTAGCGACGCGGCGGTGCTCCGGCCTGAAAATTCTGTACAGAGAGTCTCCTCGACCAGCGAGAAGAAGGATCGAAGATCATGAGCGACATCAACCGCGATCAGTACCTGATCAGCAACGAGCCCTACTACCGCCCCGTACACAACGAGGTCGAGATGTACGAGGCCGCCTACGCCGCACGCATGCCCGTCATGCTCAAGGGCCCGACCGGCTGTGGCAAGTCACGTTTCGTCGAATACATGGCGTGGAAGCTGCAGAAGCCGCTGATCACCGTCGCTTGCAACGAGGACATGACGGCGTCCGACCTGGTCGGCCGCTTCCTGCTCGACATCAATGGCACCAAATGGCAGGACGGTCCACTGACCGTGGCCGCGCGCATCGGCGCGATCTGTTATCTCGACGAGGTCGTCGAGGCACGCCAGGACACGACCGTCGTCATCCACCCGTTGACCGACCACCGCCGCGAGCTGCCACTCGAGAAGAAGGGCGAGCTGGTCAAGGCGCACGACGACTTCCAGATCGTCATCTCGTACAACCCCGGCTATCAGTCGCTGATGAAGGATCTGAAGCAATCGACCAAGCAGCGTTTCGGTGGCATGGACTTCGACTACCCCGAGACCGACATCGAGACCGAGATCGTGCAGCACGAGGGCGGCATCGACAAGGAGACCGCGCACAAGCTGGTGCAGATCGCGCAGCGCTCGCGCAACCTGAAAGGCCACGGCCTCGACGAAGGTATGTCGACCCGCCTGCTGGTATACGCGGCACAGCTGGTCGGCAAGGGCATCAGTCCCCAGGCTGCCTGCCAGATGGCCCTGGTCACGCCGCTGACCGACGACCCGGATATGCGCGACACGCTCGGTGCCGCGGTCAACACCTACTTCTGATCGGGCAGGGAACGCGGTAGTGGAACGCACACTGGAGAACCTGCTGTACGCGAGTCGCTGGCTGCTGGCACCGATCTACCTCGGCTTGAGCCTGGCGCTGCTCGCGCTCGGTATCAAGTTCTTCGAGGAGATCCTGCATGTGATGCCGACCATCTTCAGCATGAAAGAGGCCGAACTGGTGCTCGTGGTGCTGAGTCTCGTCGACATCGCGCTGGTCGGCGGACTGATCGTCATGGTCATGTTGAGCGGCTACGAGAACTTCGTGTCGGCGATCGACATCAAGGAAGACACCGAGAAGCTGAGCTGGCTCGGCAAGCTCGACTCCGGATCACTGAAGCAGAAGGTCGCCGCCTCCATCGTCGCCATCTCGTCCATCCACCTGCTGAAGAAGTTCATGGATGCGGCCCAGATCGATAACGACAAGCTGATGTGGTACGTGATCATCCACATCACCTTCGTCCTGTCAGCCATGGGTATGGCCCTCGTCGACCGCATGAACCAGAAGCACTGAAAGGGGACGGCCCATCATGTCCGTCGATTTTTCCGAATACGTCACCTGCCTGAACAAGGACGACCACGAGCACCTCGAGGCGCTGGAGTCGTCTTATCACGAGGCACAGCGGGTCATGTCGCCGCGTGGCCTGCAGAACTATCTCGAAGGCATGCGCGCATTCTGTACCCTGGGTCGCGGCCAGGACCTGGTACTGACCTATGTGCAGGAGATGCCGGGCGTTGCCAAAGAGGTTGGCGAAGACATCATCCCCGACATCGTCGAAAGCATGATGAAGCTGGCCTCGCACACCTCTGGCAGCGTGATCACACTGATCGTCGCCAACCTGCCGCTGGCGGCCGCGCGCCTGGGCGATGCCGAAGTGATGCGCGGCTTCCTCAAGCTGCTGCACCAGATGACAGGTAAGGCCCCACGCGGCCTGCGTCCGATGATGGAGAACCTCGACGAGCTGCTGTCCAAGCTGACGCTCGGCGGCCTGCGCCGCTGGGTAATGTTCGGCGCACAGGCGCATCAGCGTGACCTCGACGGCCAGCTGGCTTATTTCGCGCTGAATACCGAGTCATCCAAGGCAATCCTCAAATCCGAACGCCGCGGCACGCTGTTCGTCAATAACCAGCGCAAGCTCAACTTCTACCTGCGCGCGCTATGGGCACGTTCGTTCTTCATGCGGCCGACCGCCGGTGACTTCGAATCGCGCCAGGGTATCCGGCCGTTCATCGAACACTTCCAGATCCACGTACCGGATGCATTCGATCCTTTCCGTGGCATCGACGGCATGGAGATCTACCGCGCCACCGTGGCGCACTGCGCCGCGCACATGGTGTACACCCGCGAGCCGATCTCGGCCGAACAATTGTCGCAGGCGCAAATGCGCATGATCGAGCTGTTCGAGGACGCACGCGTGGAATATCTCGCCTATTGCGAATTCCCCGGCCTGCGCAAACTGTGGCTGCAGTTCTTCACCGCCCAGCCGGACAAGGACGACAGCTACGGTCAACCGCACGAGACCATGGACCTGATGATGCGCACCACCCGCGCGATCATGGACCGCGACTACCGTGACGACATCGACGTGATCAACCAGGTGGCGGACGACTTTGTCGCCAAGCTTGAGCAAGATCCCTACGCGCCGCGCCTGGCCTGGATGGCCGGCGTCGACTTCTACAATCGTATCGTCGAGATCGCCAAGATCCCTAGTGTACGCATCCTTTCCGAGTGGCCGATCCCCTACCGTGACGACAACCGTTACTTCTGGGACTTCTCGGAGAACATGTTCGAGACGCAGGGCATCGACTACCTGCCGAGTTCACAGCAGACGGTGCGCAAGTACGTCAGCGTCATGGAGATGGTCAACGAGATCGACTCCGAGATGAAGGACGACAATCCGCAAGAGGTCTGGGTTCTCGACACCGAGCTGTTCCCCTACGAAGACGATCTGGAGACCACGCAGAGCTACAACCAATCCGAGGGGGTAGAGCCGGTATCCGACCCGTATCACTACAGCGAGTGGGACTACCACGTGCAGTTGTCGCGCCCGGACTGGGCAACGGTGATCGAGCGCAAACAGGGCAAGGGGTCCCCTGACGTCATGGATGAGATCCTGACCAAGCACAAGCCGGTCGCGTCGCGCATCCGACGCATCATCGACGCGCTGCAGCCGCAGGGCATTGTGCGCCGACGCGGTTACGAAGAGGGCGAGGAACTGGATCTGAACGCCGCCGTGCGCGCGATGATCGACATCCGCCGTGGCATCATGCCCGACCCGCGCATCAACATCCGCATCACGCGCCATATCCGCGATCTCTCTATCGTGTTGCTGCTCGATCTGTCGGAATCGACCAACGGGAAGATCGGCGACATCGCCGAGGGTGAACCGGGCTACGACGATCAACCGAGCATCCTCGACCTGACCCGCGAATCAGCCGGTTTGCTGTCGTGGGCCATCGATTCGATCGGTGACAACTTCGCCGTGCACGGCTTCGCGTCGGATGGCCGCCACGATGTGCAGTACTACCGCTTCAAGGATTTCGAACACAAGTACGACGACGAGGCCAAGTCGCGCATGGCCGGTATGCGTGGCAACCTGTCGACGCGCATGGGCGCCGCGCTGCGTCACGCCGGCTGGCACCTGACGCAGCAGAACGCACAGAAGCGCCTGGTGCTGCTGGTCACCGACGGCGAGCCCGCCGATATCGACGAGCGGGATCCGCAGTACCTGCGTCACGATGCGAAGAAGGCAGTCGAGGATCTGGCGATGCAGGGCGTGTACACCTACTGCCTCACGCTCGACCCCAACGCCGACCGCTACGTCGCGCGCATCTTCGGCGAGAACAACTACTCGATCGTCGACAACGTCGAACGCCTGCCCGAACGCCTGCCCAACGTATTCGCCGCCATTACCGGCTGACACGGTACCGCGGCACCCGGTTGCCGTGGCGTCCCAGCGTCACGGTTCGACGACCAACGCGGGCGTTGGAATGCTTGCGGTGACCCGTGATCGCATGCGCCCGGCCCGACACAGCAAGCATGAGCCGTGTTCGCGACATCGCCGTGCACAGGCTGTGCACCGGACGACCCACCGCCGCTGAAGTCAACCTGTCGTGCCAGACTGCCGGACTCCACGACCACCCCCCGCACCTGCCCCGGCACGCACGCGGCGCAGCATCTATGCCGAACGTGTCGGCGCCGCGCTACCAACGCCGGTAAGCAGATGAATGAACAGGATGAGTACACCAAGCGACAGGCAGGCGACCGTCGACTTGGTGATCAGTTGCGTGACCAGGGCATCGTGTGCGGCGTGGCGACCCAGGGCGGGTGCGAGCCAGAACATCGAGAACCACGCCAACGCGTACAAGCTGCCCACACCGATCAGGATCGACGTCACCTGCTTCAAGGTACGTGACATCGGTGTCGCAGCGATCAATAGCACCATGGCCAACGTGAACGCACCGACACCCGTGGCGTGAAAATGTGTGCGTTGCGCATAGCGCCAGATCTTGCTGGCACTCTTGTCGTCATGCCGCTCCTGGTTGGCGGCGATACCCTGCTCGATGTAGCCCTTGACACCTTCTTCGTTGACACCGAACAACACGCCCATGCCGATACCGAACATCAATGTCAGCATCGACAGCACGAGACCGATCCGAACCGACCCGATATCGCTCAACATGATCTTTCACCGTGAAACGGAAATGAGGAGGCTGTACGGTGAATGCGAAAACTTAACGGCCGCTTAATGTGACCGTTCGCCCTTGTCGCCGGCAAGCGCTGGGACCCTCACTCGTCCGCATCGCGTGCAACGCCCGTCCGTCCTGTGCGCATTACGTGAACGGCGTCACGTGCAACGCGGTGCGAGATGGCGACTCCGTATCGTTCATACCGATGACGGGGGTCCTGCCACGTCGTCACGTGCGAGCAGTTCAGCGAGCGGTTGCGGTTCGCCAATCCAGTAGCCCTGCGCAAGATCGACGCCAATCTCGGCGAGCCTATCGAACAAGGCCTGTGATTCAACGTATTCGGCGATGGTCTTCTTACCGACCGCCTTGCCGATATCGTGAATGGATCGGACGATGGCCAGACTCGCGGGATCGTCGATGATGTCGTGAACCAGTGTGCCATCGATCTTCAAGATATCGACCGGCAGATCACGCAAGTGCAGGAACGACGAATAGCCGCTACCGAAGTCATCGAGTGCAAAGCTGAAGCCGAGTTGCTTCAAGGCCTCGACGAAGCGCTGCCCGGCGACGAGGTCGGAGATCGCCGCGGTTTCGGTCAGCTCGAAGCAGATGCGTCGTGGATCGATCCCCGACATGCCGAGCTGTTCGACCACGTAGT
>JAGRHA010000126.1 GCA_020445205.1 Gammaproteobacteria bacterium | reverse complement strand
TCGCGGTCGCCGTGTTCCTGGGCCTGATGGCGTGGCAGGTACGCGATGCCAGGCTGGCCGTCGCCATGGCGTTGGCATTGTTGGCGACCTTGCTGGTGCTGATGGGCGCGGGGCGTTTGCTGCTGCGTCTGCTGGCGCCGTTGCGCCGCACGGGTGGCAGTGCCGCGCTCGGACTCGCAGCGCTCGCGCGTTATCCGCAGCTCACCCTGCTGCAACTCGGCGGATTCGGCCTCGGCATCACCTTGCTGCTGCTGCTCGCGGTGGTGCGCGTCGATATCGTCGATGCCTGGCGCTCGAGCCTGCCCGCACAGGCGCCGAACCACTTCGTGATCAATCTGCAGCCCGACGAACGTGAGCGTTTTGCGGCCATCCTGCGCGAACGCGGCGTGCCGAACTCGGGCCTGCACGCCACGGTGCGCGCGCGTCTGCTTGCGATCGGCGGGCGCACGGTGAATGCCGATGACTATGCCGACCAGCGCGCACGACGCCTGGCGACACGCGACTACAGCCTCGGCTTCGGCGCCGAGATGCAGGCCGACAACCGCGTCCAGGCCGGTCGCTGGTGGGGCGGTGCCGAGGCCATGGCGCCGGCGTTCTCGGTGGAGCAGGGGTTGGCGGAGAATCTCGGCATCGGCGTCGGCGATACCCTCACATTCGACATCGCGGGACAGCAGGTGACGGCCCCGGTGACCAGTCTGCGCTCGGTCGCGTGGGATTCGTTCAACGTGAATTTCTTCGTCGTCGGTTCACCCGCTTTGCTCGAAGGTCTGCCCGTCACCTACCTGTCGAGCCTCTATCTCGACGACACCAGCGAGCGCCTCACGCTGACACTCGCCGAGGCGTTTCCTGCAGCCTCCGTGCTCGACGTACGGCCGATCCTGGAACAGGTGCGCGCGATCATGGAGCGCGGTGCGCTCGCGGTCGAGATGGTGTTCCTGTTCACGCTCGTGGCCGCCGCACTGGTCACGGCCGCCGCGGCCGAGGTCAGCCGTGACGAACGCGCGCGCGAGGTCGCCGTGATGCGCACGCTGGGCATGTCGCGTCGCCGATTGCTCGGCGCGGTGTTGATCGAGTTCGGCGTGCTGGGGCTCGTCTCCGGGGTGCTGGCGGCTGCGCTGGCGGCGATCACCGGTTATCTCGTCGCCACCGAGCTGTTCGACCTGCCGGGACGCATCGCTGCTGCCGTGTGGTGGTTGGGAGTCGGCGGCGGCACGTTGGTCGTCGCGCTGGTCGGTTGGCTGGCCACGCGGCGTTTGGTTGGCATACCCCCGATCCAGGTGCTTAACTCAGAGTAGATCTTTGCCAGGGATGCCGGATGCGGCTGTTTCCATTCTGCGATGTCGCCAACACGCCAGTGCTCGGTGCACGGCCGTGTCCGTTCCCTGCCCATCAGCTTGCGCTTGCCAATGACTCACAGCCACCGGCGTCGGCCGCGGAGGTGAGGTGATCGTCGAGTGTTTCGCCCGTCGCATCATGGCGCCGTTCCAGGGCGTGCTGCAGGTCATCCGCGTCGGTGCCGGTGAGGCCGAGAGCGTCGACGGCATGAACTGGGTGCTGTATGCGGCACATCCCGACATCCTCGCCCACTCGGGTCTGTCCGAAGTGCGCTTCGGTACCTGGACGGCGAAGCACGGGCTGCGCCGCGCGCAGGTGCGCGGTACCGCCGCGGGTCATCTCATCGAGGAAATCGGACAACCGCTGATCGGTGCGTTGCAGGCGTTCGCGCCGCAGGTGCCGTTTCCATTGCACGACCGCCGCGAGTACTGGCTGCTCGATGCGGAATCTGGCGATCCTGTCGTGCTCATCGACACGCGCCTGAGCGATGAGCCCGTACCGCCGGCCGAACTCTCGACCTGGCTGCCGGGGCAGGCGGCACGTGATGGCTTCGACGCGTTGCCGCAGCTCGAGGCACAGATCGCCGCACGTGCGGGCAGGCGGCCGCGTGCCGAATGGTTCGAGCGTGCCGACGACGGTAGCGCTACCGATCGCGCGCTACGACCTTATCCCGCAGAGCATTTCCCGCGCCTGCTGCTGACCACCTGCTGGCCACAGCGCATACAGCGGCAGACGGCGCGCGCTTTCATCGACTGGTGGGCGCCGGCGCTGCTGCAGTTGCAGCACCTGACCGACAGCGAGCGCGGCGATCTCGAACATGCCGCATCGCGGCGGGCGGGGGCGGTGGCTCGCCTGTTCCGGCTGTACCCACAGACCATCGACGAACAATGTCTGCGCGTGGCCAGGGTACAGGCGCGTATGCAGGCCGCAGGTCCGCGTGGCGCCCACTACGAGGAACCGTTTCTTTGGCTGGAATAGGCGGCGCCCAGCGGCGCCTCGTGGTCCTCGCCGGTACGCGCGCCTGGGCGCAGGAGTGGCTGGCGTCGCGCATGCCCGCGGGGCCTGGCGACGATGGCAGCGGTGTGCTGTGGGTCGCTGATGACGCGCCGCCGTCGTGGCCCAGCGTACCTGCGTCACGCGTCACGCAGGTGCTCGGCAGCGAATCGCGACTGCTGGTGTTCAATGGTCACGACGGCCTGCACCCTGATGCCCTGGCCGCGGCGTGTGGCACGCTGCGTGGCGGCGGTGATTGCGTCGTGCTCATGCCGCCGTTGGACGACTGGCCGCACTTCGCTGATCCCGACAAACAACGCTTCGCCGCCTATCCGCATGTCGTCGATGCCTTGCCCGGTCGCTTCCTCGCGCGTCTGCACGCGCAATGGTGCGCGGCGGGTGCGGTGGTCCAGGTGGTCACGCCTGAGGCGACACAGCCGACGACACTCCGCGTCGCACCTGCGGCCCCGGTGGCCATCGAGCCGACGGCGGCGCAGTGGGACGCGATCGCCGCTGTCGAACGTGTCGCGCGCGGACATGCACGCCGGCCACTGGTGCTCACCGCCGATCGTGGCCGTGGCAAGTCGACGGTGCTGGGTATCGCCGTTGCGCGTCTGCTGCAAGGCGGTGTGCGCAACATCAGTGTGATCGCACCGCACCGTGCCGCCAGTGCGACCTTATGGCGTCATGCGGCACTGACGGCGGGTATGGCGCCGTCGACGGACGACGCTTTGTGTATCGGTGGCGGCACACTGCGGCGCTACCAGCCCGCTGACTGGCCGCATGACGATGCCGCCGATCTCGTCATCGTCGACGAGGCGGCGGCGATTGCGGTGGCGACGCTCGAACAGGTGCTCGCACGTGCCAACCGCATCGTGTTCGGATCCACCGTGCATGGTTACGAAGGCAGCGGTCGCGGGTTCGCGCTGCGTTTCCAGCGTGCGCTGTCGCGTGCGATGCCGCAATGGCATGGCCTGCAGCTCGACACGCCGGTGCGCTGGGCCGACGGCGATCCGCTGGAAGCGTGCATCCACCGTGCATTGCTGCTGGATGTCGATATCGACCTCGATGATGCCGGTAACGATGCTGAGGTCGAATGCAGTCTCTGCGATGTCGAACGTCTTGCGCACGACGAACCGCTGTTGCGCCAAGTGTTCGGTCTGCTCGTCAGTGCGCACTACCAGACCCGTCCTTCCGATCTTCGCCAGCTGCTCGACAATCCCGATGTGCGCGTTTGGCTGGCGCAGGCCGACGGCCGCGTCGTCGGTGTGCTCATGGGGGTGTGCGAAGGCGGTATCGATGATGGCATGGCTGCACGCATCCTGCGTGCTGAGCGTCGCCCTCGCGGCCACTTGATGCCGCAATCGCTGGCGGTGCACGCTGGATTCGGTGAGTGCCTGCGCTTGCGGCTGTTGCGTGTGCAACGCATCGCCGTGCACCCGTCCCGTCGCTGCGAGGGGATAGGCCGTGAGCTCGTCAGGCACGCGGTTCACTGGGCCGGCGGCGAAGGCATCGACTTGCTCGGTTGTGCCTACGGTGTCGAACGTGAGCTGCTCGCTTTCTGGCGTGCATGTGGTCTGTCGCCCGTGCGCATCGGTGTCCGCGTCGACCCAGCGAGTGCGGCGCATTCCATGTTCATGCTCATGGGCGTGGGCGACGCCGGCGTGAACCTCACACAACGGGCACATCGTCGATTCCTCGACGATCTGCCGTGGAGCCTCGGCGCGAGCCTGCGTGACCTGGACAGCGCGCTGGCCGTAGAGCTGCTGCGCGGACGCGATTGTGCCGACGTTACGCTGGATGCCGCGCAGCACGCAGAGTTGCGCCGGCTCGCACAGGGTGCCCGCCAACCCGACACCGCCGACGCCTTGCTGTGGCGTGCGCTGGTCGCTCTGGTCGCGGCTGGTGCCGACGCCGCCACGGCGGCTCCGCTGTGTGCGTGGCGGTTGCAGCATCACGATCCGGCAGCGGTCTGCGCGTGTTATGGGATCGCCGGTCGTGCGGCGCTCGAACAACGGCTGCGTGCGTTGATAGAGACCTTGCGTCGCAGCGGTTGACGCATTGCGGGGCGCAACCTACATTCGCGACGACATCAAAACAAAAGCTGGGAGGGGCGCATGCTGAAGGCGGGAGACAAGGCACCGGAATTCCATCTGCCCGATGCGGATATGTCGATGACCGATTCGTCGGAGTTCGACGGTAAGGCGTACGTCATTTATTTCTACCCCAAGGACGATACCCCGGGCTGCACGATGGAAGGCCTTGAATTCACCGAGTTGATGACGGACTTCGAAGCGGCCGACGTGAGCATTATCGGTGTAAGCAAGGACACGTGTGTCAGTCACGCGGCGTTCCGCGACAAGCACGGCATCAGCGTACGCCTGCTGGCCGATGTCGAGGGCCAGCTGTGTGATGCCTACGGCGTGTGGCAGGAGAAAGAGAAGAACGGCGAAAAGAAGATGGGCATTGTGCGTTCCACTTTCGTTGTCGATACCGGTGGCGTAATCCGCCATGCCCTGTACGACGTCAAACCGAAAGGGCACGCAGAGCAGGTGCTCGAACTGGTTCGGGCGCTGTGAGCCGGTGCTGCGGGCGTGCTGCCCGCGGCCTCGTGCATCGCGCCTACGAGATCAGACGCTTCATGCCCTTGATGACGATATCGGCATAACTCACGATACCGATCACTTCGCGGTTTTCGAGTACGGCTGCCCGGTTGAGGTGGTAGCGCTCGAACAAGCGCGCACAGTATCGGATATCCATGTCGGGATCGATGCCGATCAGCGGCTTGTTCATGATCTCGTAAATGTTGACACGTTCGGGCGCGCGGTTGCGCGCCAGCACATCGGTTGCGATGTCTTCGAGTTCGACGATCCCGTACTCGTCGTAATCGTTGCGCTTGCGCACGATCAGTGCCTTGGTATCGATGTACTTCATCTCGTGCAGTGCATCGGCTACCGTCGCCAGTCCATCGACCATGTCGAATTCGGTCTTCATCACGTCGCGCACGCGGACCATTTCGTTCTCGCTCATAATTCATCCTCGACAATTTGTTGCAGTTTTTCGACCTGGCCTGCCACACCGACCGCATCTTCCACGTCGATCTGGATGGCGATTCCTGAGCCGGGCCTGGATTCGAACTCGCCGGCTTCGG